>CAYGOH010000081.1:0-10087 GCA_964351385.1 uncultured Sphingobium sp.
GGAGATATACATGCGCAGCGGGTTGACGATGCGATAGCGGGCGAAGGCGTCGACCTGCAACCGCAACTGATCGGTCGAAAGAACCTGTTGCCGCTCCATTTCAACAGACTGGATGCGCTTGTCGATCCACACGACCTGGTCGGCGAACGGCAGGCGCGCCTTGATACCGGCGCCCGTTTTGCCGAAGCTCTCATTGGCCTTGTAGGGGTTGTAGATAGCCACCGGCTCGCCAAACCGCACGACGACGGCCTGACGGGTTTCGGGCACAATCGAAAAAGTACTGCCAAGCAGGATGATGAGCGCCAGTATGATCAGCGCGAGCGTGACGGGATTGCGAAAAACTGCAGGCATTACTGACCTCCCTGACCGGAAGCGGCATTGTCCTGAGCGGCTTTCGCGCGACGCTTCACTTCGGACAGCGGCAGATAGGGCGTCACATTACCGGTTTCGACAACCGTCTTGTCGGTTTCGGCCAGAATTGCCTCCATCGTTTCATAATACATGCGCCGACGGGTGACCTCCGGCGCCAGGCGATATTGCTCATACACCTTGTCGAACGCCGCTGACTCGGCTTCCGAACGCGCACTGAGCTGTTGCGCATAGGCGCGCGCCTCGTTCAGATATGTCTGGGCGGCTTGCTGGGCAGCCGACACTTCCTTGAATGCATCGTTGACAGCGGCAGGCGGGTCTGCCTGCTTGATCGCAACGCCCTGCACCCGGACGCCTGCGCGATACCCGTTGAGAATATCCTGCATGCGCTGTTCGACCTGTTGTTCGATCGCGGTGCGGCCTGCGCCGAGCGCATCGGTCAGCGAAACCGTGGCCACGACGGAACGCATGGCCGACTCCGCGACCTCGCGAATGGTCGAATCAGGGTCTGCAATCTGAAACTTGTAGAGTTCTGCATCGCGGATATTCCACCGCACCGAATAAGCGAGATCGATGATGTTCTGATCTCCGGTCAGCACCAGATTTTCCGAATCTCCCGCTACCGATCCGATGTCGATCGTGCGGATTTCCTCGACGTCTACCGTCTCCACCGTTTCGAGTGGTGAAGGCAGGGTCAGGCCGATACCCGGTGACAGGGTGCGGCTATATTTGCCGAAAAGCAAAACAACGCCGCGCTCCTGTGGGCCGATCCGGTGAAAGCTGGTGAGCGCGATCCACAGAATGACGATGATCGCAAGCGCGATCGGCCAGAGCGACCGTGCCTCTGCGCCGCCTGGGAAGCCGCCGCGTGGTCCGCCACCTCCTCCGCCGCCAAAGCCCTTTCGGCTGCGTTGCATCAAATCGTCGATCAATGAGGAGCGTCTGCCGGAGCCCTCGCCGCCTTCTCGCCGCCCGCCGCCTGAAGGCTGCGTCCACGGGTTGCGGGGTCCCTCGCTCGCGCCATCGGAGGCCTCTCCATCTCCGGTGCCGTCGTTATCTCCCGGCTTGCCGCCCCATGGTCCTTGCGCCATTGCCAGGACGGGGCGCTTGAGGAATGATGCAAACCGGCGGCTGGATGCGTGTTTTTTCTCTCTCATGGTTTCTTCTATAGGTAGCCGTTGCAGGGAAAAACAGTGTCTTTGCACCCATAATCGCCTATGGGGCCGCAAATGGACGATATTAATGCTCTTTCCGCGCGCCTCTCTGCGCTCTCTTCGGGGCGTGTGAGCGCTCCTCGCCTCAAGGACGGCATACTGACACTGGTGCTCGACGTGGGCGGCCTTGGCGATGGCGCGCGCAAGGAGCTGGTCGAACAATTGACCGCAGAGGCGACAAATTTCCCCAGAGTATCGCGCGTTCGTATTGCGGAAACGGCAGAAAAGCAATCAGTGGCGATCATTGCTGTCGCGTCCGGCAAGGGCGGGGTTGGTAAATCGACCGTTGCGGCCAATCTGGCGCTCGCGCTCGCGCGCCAGGGTGTCAGGACCGGTCTTGTCGATGCAGACATATATGGCCCATCGCAGCCACGCTTGCTGGCGAGCGAGGGGCAGCGCCCCGAGGCCGAGGACAAGCAGTTGATTCCGGTGCGTGGTGCCGGGGGTATACCGATGCTGTCGATGGGGCACCTCGTTGAGCCGGGGAAAGCGATCGCATGGCGCGGGCCTATGGCGGGCGGCGCGCTGGGGCAGCTGGTGGATGCGAAATGGGGTGACGTGCAGGTCCTGGTTGTCGATATGCCGCCCGGGACAGGCGATATTCAGCTGTCGATGATTCAGAAGCACAAACCGACGGGCGTCGTTGTCGTCTCCACGCCGCAGGATCTCGCGCTGATCGACGCCACGCGGGCGGTCAACCTGTTCGAGCAGGCAGGCGTGCCGATGATCGGCCTTGTCGAGAATATGGCGGGCTATGTTTGTCCGCATTGCGGCGAAGTTTCCGATCCGTTCGGATCGGGCGGCGCAGAGGCGGCGGCCGGTGCGATGAACATGCCCTTCCTCGGGCGCATCCCGTTATCGATTGCGGTGCGCCGCGCGTCTGACGCCGGGCAGCCCCCTGCGCTTGGCGAAGAGGCGGAGGCTCAACCGTTCCTCGCGCTGGCGGCTCGGGTGAGAGACTGGCTGAGTTCGAAGGGATTGTAAGCGGCAACCGCCGCCCCATTTCCATGCTTTTGGGAGAAGATCATGCCACTGACTGCGGACGAGGATATCGCCAAACTGTTGAAGAATGTTCGCACGATCGCTCTCGTCGGCGCATCGAAGAAGCCTGACAGGCCAAGCAATCGGGTGATGGCAAAGCTGATCGCCCATGGCTATCGCGTCATCCCGGTCAACCCCGGGCTGGCGGGGCAATCCATCCACGACCAACCGGTCGTTGCGTCGCTGGCCGAGATCGAGCAGCCCATCGATATGGTCGACATCTTTCGTGCTAGCGATGTCGCAGGCGAAGTTGTTGATGAAGCTATCGAGGTCGGGGCGAAGTCGGTCTGGATGCAGCTGGGCGTTATCGATCATGAGGCTGCGGCGCGCGCCGAGGCTGCCGGGCTGGACGTCGTGATGGACCATTGTCCTGCGATCGAGATTCCGCGTTTGGGCCTTGCGCCCATCGGCTGATTCGGCAAACCAATATTCCGGCTTTGCCTTTCGCTGCGCGCCCACTATCACACGAACATCTATGCGGCGATCATCCGACAATAGTGAGAGGAGCGGTCCGGCGCTGAACCGGCGCGCATTGCTTATCGGCGGCGGCGCGGCTGCTGGGCTGTTGATCGGATGGGGCGCATGGCCGCGCAGTTATGAGCCAAATCTGGCAGTGGCCTCTAACGAGACGCTGATTAACGCCTTCCTGAAGATCGACACGGCGGGCCAGATCATCGTTGTCGTGCCGCAACTTGAAATGGGGCAGGGGGTATCGACGCTGCTGCCGCAAATCTTGGCGGATGAGCTGGGCGCGGACTGGCGCACGATTGCGGTACAAGGCGCACCGGTCAGCCCGCTTTATGCCAACCGGCTGCTGGCCGGTCAGTTCCTCTCGGGCGACTGGTCGGAAATGACAGGCGGCGCTGGCAATTGGGCAATGCGCGAATATGCTACCCGTTCTGCGATGATGCTGACGGGCGGCGCTACCTCCGTCCGGCAATTTGCTGAGGATTACAGGCAGGCAGGTGCCGCCGCTCGGGTGCTGTTGTGCAAGGCGGCTGCTGCGCGCTGGGATGTCGGCTGGGAAAGTTGCGACATTGTCGACGGTGTCGTTACCGATGGGCGCAGGACGCTGCGGATCGGCGAGCTCGCACCGGAGGCAACAGCCTTCACGCTGCCGGACATCATCCCGGAGAAGTTGAACCGGGATGGTCGTTTGCTCGGGCAGGACTTGCCGCGCCTTGACCTGCCCTCGAAAATCGACGGTTCGCACAATTACGCGGCTGATATCCGCTTGCCGGACATGGTCTATGTATCCGTCAGGCAGGGGCCTGTGGGCGCCGTTCGCCTGAAGTCAGTGAAAGAAGCGCAGGCCAGCAAGGTCACGGGTTTCATACGCACGGTCAAGGAGCCCGGTTGGGTCGCAGTCGCTGCGACGAACTGGTGGGCGGCGAACAAGGCGCTCGATGCGCTTGACCCGGTGTTTGAGGTCGAGGGGGAGCCGCTTGACAGCGCGGCCATTGAGACTGCCCTCGACGCCGCGTTTGAGAGCGGGAATGGCCGCCGGTTTTACAAGCAGGGTGATCTGGCAACCAGTTTCGCCGGGGCGCATGTGGTGCGCGCGCAATATGATGTAGCCCCCGCGCTTCATCTCGCGATTGAGCCCCCTTGCGCGACGGCGCGTGTCGCCGATGGGCGCGCCGAAATCTGGGTCGCGAGCCAGGCTCCGGCCTTTTGCCGCAAGGCGGTGGCGGACGCGCTCGGGTTTGGTGAGGATGATGTGATTCTCTACCCGCTGGCGGCTGGCGGCTCGTTCGGGCGGCGGTTTGAGACGGAGCCAGCAGTCCAGGCCGCGATAGTGTCGCGCGAGCTCAAACGGCCGGTACAGCTGCTTTGGTCACGGCTTGAGGATGTGGTTACCGACAGGCCGCGACCACCGGCGCGCGCGCGCATGGTGGCCAAACTGGTGGCCGGAGGACGGATCGAAGCGCTTTCGGCAAAAATAGCCGCGCCTTCTGCGAACCGGGAGCTTTGGAGCCGCATCGCAGACGGTGTGCCCCCGGTGCAGGCAGCGCGAAAACATGGGGATAGTGCGGACCGCAGCGCGGTGTCGGGGCTGCCATCGCTCTATGCGATACCGCATTTCGCGGTCGATCATTACCCAGCCGACATCGGTCTGCCGGTCGGGCGCTGGCGCGGCAATGCGGACAGCTACACCTGTTTCTTTACAGAAAATTTTATGGATGAACTGGCGCAGCAGGCGGGGGTGGAGCCGATGTCGTTTCGGATCCAACACCTGTCCGGTCAGCCGCGCCTAGCCCATTGCCTGACGACCGTAGCAGCCATGGGCGGGTGGCAGGGCGGCGCAACAGGCAGCGGGCAAGGGTTGGCTATCCATGCGATGGATGATGGTTTCATCGCGCTGCTGATCGAAGCGGAACTGGGTAACCGGGGCGTTCGCGCCAAGACAATTACCGCCGTCGCCGACGTTGGCATGCAGCCAAACCCCGACATAGCGCGGCAGCAGATTGAGGGCGGCATCATGTTCGGTCTGACCGCCGCGATCGGCGCGATGGCGGAATATGCGGGCGGCCTGCCCACGCGCGCCATCATGGGGCGGATGGGGCTGCCCCGGCTGGCCGACATTGGAGACGTCACGATAGAATTGGTGGAAAGTGAAGCGGAGCCGGCGGGTATCGGCCAGATTGGGGTGCCTGCCGTCGCGCCCGCACTGGCCGGTGCGCTGTTCACATTGACGGGGCGCCGCTATCGCAATCTTCCTTTGATCGCATCGGCATGATAGGCACGTGGGCAGTATGAGAGATGCAATTCCGGCACGACCCGCAGATCACCCCGTCATTGCACAGCCCAAACTGGGTGTCCTTATCGCCAACCTCGGCACGCCGGACGCGCCAGACCCCGCCGCAGTAAAGCGCTATCTGCGCGAGTTTCTGTCCGACCCGCGCGTGGTTGAAATACCCCAACTGGTCTGGCAGCCGATCCGGCGCGGTATCATCCTTAACACGCGGCCCAAAAAATCCGCTCACGCCTATAGTCAGATTTGGACCCCGGACGGGTCGCCGCTGGCGGTGCATACCCGCGCAATTGCGCACGCACTGGCCGGGCGATTCAATGGCGAAAATGTGCTTGTCGACTGGGCGATGCGCTACGGCAATCCGTCCATTGCCTCCAAGGTTGCCGCGATGAAGGAGGCGGGATGTGAGCGCATTCTCTTCGCGCCGCTATACCCCCAATATAGCGGCGCGACGACTGGAAGCGCCAACGATGAACTGTTCGCGGCGCTTGGGCAAATGCGCTGGCAACCGTCCATCCGGACGCTGCCGCCCTATTATGACGATCCCGACTATATCGCGATGCTTGCGGACAGTGCGCGACAGGCTTTCGCGACAATGGAGCGCCAGCCCGAGGCCCTGCTGCTGAGCTTTCACGGCATGCCGGAACGAACGTTGCATCTGGGCGATCCCTATCATTGCCACTGCGTCAAGACGGCCAGATTGTTGAGCGAATCACTCGCGGCGGATTTTGCCGGATCGGTCGAGATAAGTTTCCAGTCGCGCTTTGGCAGGGCGCAATGGCTGCAACCTTCCACCGAAGATAAGCTTGAAGAATTGCTGCAGCGCAGCATAAAAAATATTGCTGTTATGACACCGGGATTTTCTGCTGACTGTTTGGAAACATTGGAAGAAATAGCGATGCGCGGCCGCGAGCAATTTCTGGATGGAGGCGGTGCAGCGTTTTTTTATATTGCATGTGCGAACAGTGATGTTAGTGCCACAAAACTGTATGAAAAACTGATAAGAATAGAACTCGCAGGCTGGATCTAACCCGCAACCGAAACAAACAAGAAGGTAAAGGACCAGAAGAATGAGCAGAGTAGCGATCGTAACGGGCGGAACGCGCGGTATAGGAGAGGCGATCAGCATCGCACTACAGGAAATGGGGATGACCGTTGCCGCGAATTACGCGGGCAATGATGAAAAGGCGAAGGCCTTTTCCGACCGGACTGGCATCGCCGCCTATAAATGGGACGTCGGCGACCATCAGGCCTGCCTTGACGGCTGCGCGCAGGTTGCCGCCGATATCGGACCGGTCGATGTCGTCGTGAACAATGCTGGCATTACGCGCGACGGCGTGCTGGCCAAGATGAGTTTCGACGACTGGAATGATGTAATGCGCATCAATCTGGGCGGCTGCTTCAACATGGCCAAGGCGACGTTCGGCAGCATGCGGGAACGCGGCTGGGGCCGTTTCGTCAACATCGGTTCCGTCAATGGCCAGGCTGGTCAATATGGTCAGGTGAACTATGCCGCGGCGAAATCCGGCATTCACGGTTTCACCAAGGCGCTGGCTCAGGAAGGTGCGCGGTACGGCATTACCGTGAACGCGATTGCGCCGGGCTATATCGACACCGACATGGTTGCGGCGGTGCCTGCGCCGGTTCTTGAAAAGATCGTCGCAAAGGTTCCTGTCGGGCGTTTGGGCCACGCCGACGAGATCGCGCGTGGCGTCGCCTTTCTATGCAGCGAGGACGCGGGCTTCGTCACCGGTTCGACCATGTCGATCAATGGCGGCCAGCACATGTACTGACGTCGATTGGGCGGGAATTGGAGCGGGCTGTGGACGCTGAAAAGCATGAACACCCTTCGACCGCTCCATTTTCCGGCCCGGTCAAACACAGCATCACCATAGAGGGGCACCAAACCTCGATCAGCCTGGAACCTGTGTTCTGGGCTGCTTTGCGTCGTGCTGCGGAGGAAGAGGGGGTGGCTCTCAACGCACTTGTTGCGCGCGTTGATGCGCTGCGCATCATCAATCGTATGGGGATGGAACATGCCTCAACGTCACCTGCCAATCTGGCAAGCGCGCTGCGGACCTGGCTGTGGAGTCGATATTGCAAATAATTTGCAACAATAATTGACTCTGAGAATTATTATCAATAACAGACCCCTGTCTCAATCAGGGGAACAATGTTTCATGTCTCGTATCCGCAGCCATCAGCAGGCTTCTTTCCGCACCATCACTGCCCAAACCCTCTCCGCCGGATCCGCAACGGGCGCCATGTTTGCTGCTCTTGCCGCAACCGCCATGCCGTTTGCGGCGCATGCGGCTTCTGAAATGGCGCCGGACGGATCAGAGCAGATCGTCGTTGAGGGTCTGCGCTTTCCCAATTCCAATCCCAATGCCGATCCGGGCGCCCCCTATCGCGTCGTGCAGTCGGCCGACGGGAAATTCACCGAGCCGCTGCGCGATACGCCAAAAACTGTCACCGCCATTCCCAAGGAAGTGATCGAAGATATCGGCGCGACCAGCTTTCGCGAAGTCGTGCGCTCAACGCCCGGCGTGACGCTGGGTACGGGCGAGGGCGGCAATGCTTTCGGTGATCGCATCTTCATCCGTGGGTTTGACGCGCGCAATGATGTTTATATCGATGGTCTGCGCGATCCGGGCGTTACCAGCCGCGAGATTTTCGCGGTCGAGCAGATTGAGGTGATCAAAGGTCCGTCGAGCAGCTTCGGTGGCCGTGGCACAACCGGCGGCCTCGTCAGCCTGCAAAGCAAGCGTCCGCAGATCGGCAATGATTTTGTTGTGGTAGACGGTGGCGTCGGCACCGATGACTATGTACGCGTCACCGCAGACGCCAATTATGCGCTGAGCGACAGTTTCGCCATCCGCATCAATGGCCTGTATCATGATGCCGACACGCCGGGCCGTGACTATGTCGGGTCCGAACGCTGGGGCGTCGCAGCGGCGGCGCTGTGGAAGCCGACCGATACGCTGACCATCATGGCCGATTATTATGGCGCCCGGCTGGACGGCATGTCCGATTACGGCCACCCGTTCGATTCGACGACGCAGCGTCCCTACAAGGTGAACGCCGACAATTTCTACGGTGCGGTCGGGCGCGATTTCATCGACAATGGTTCCGACATCGGTACGGTCACGGTGAAGTTTGAGCCGAACGACCAGATCGCGCTGCGTTCGACAGTGCGCTATGGCGAAACCTGGAACTATTATGTGGTCAGCGTGCCCCGGTCGCCGCGGGCCGTGACGCAACCCACAGCGCCGACTGGCGGGGCTTCGCAGGCAGAGCTTGATGCGTATCAGTCCGCGCTTAGCCAGTATAACGCCGAAATCGCCGCCGGCTTTGTCGATGGGCAACTGGTAGTCGACACCGGCGCGCCGCAACGTCATGGCGACAATTCAACCTTCGCGATGCTGACCGATGCCACCGTGCGTCTCGATACGGGCAGCATCAGCCATACTCTCGTCGGTGGCGTCGAGATGTCGCGAGAGAAGATCGTCAACAAGCGCTATACCTTCCCCGATTTCATTGAGGACGGCAGCGGCAATCCGCAGGCGACGCCGAATATTCTTCCGCTCGACCTCTTCGACCCCAACCCGGTTCTGGGCTATAAGCTCCCTGCCGTACTCGACCCCAATGCCGTGCCGACGGTCGTGAAAGTCGAAACCATGTCGGCCTATCTTATCGACACGGTGAAATTCTCGCCGCAGTGGCAGGCGACGTTCGGCTTCCGCTATGACATGTTCGATATCGAGACGAGCGGCGAAAGCCGTCGGGACGGCCCCTACGCCCGCAACCAGTCGATCGATTTTGTCAACGGTCAGGCAAGCCTGCTCTACAAGCCGGTCGAGGCGGCGAGCATCTACGCCTCATTCAGTACATCTTCCAACCCGTCGGGAGAGCAGCTCGACAGCACCAGCGCGACTTATGGCGGCCTTGGTGACGGCACGGAAACGCTCAAGCCCGAACGCAACAAGGCCTATGAACTGGGCGCGAAATATGAGGTCAACCCCCACCTCCTTTTGAGTGCCGCAATCTTTCAGATCGACAAGAGCAACGCGCGTGAATCGGACCCCATCACGGGCGGTTATCGCCTGGTCGGAAAGCTGCGTGCGCGCGGTGTCGAGGTTGGCGTCAGCGGCAATCTGACGTCGCGCTGGGCCATGTTCGGCGGCTTCACCTATCTCGATGCGAAGGTGGCGGAAACGCAGGATCCCAATGTGCAGGAAGGTTCGCGCTTCCCGAACGTGCCGGAATATAATTTCTCGCTGCTATCCACCTATCAGCTTACCGACTGGTTGATGATCGGCGGGCAGGCCTATTATCAGAGCAAGCTTTATGGCGGCACCTATGATGCGGGCACCGCGTCCGTGCCGGGATATTGGCGCTTTGATGCGGTCAGCCGTGTGCGCGTGGCGAAGAATGTCGAGGCGCGCCTCAACGTGCTGAACCTCACCGACAAGCGCTATTATGACGCGATCTACCGGTCATCGGCTCCCTTCTCCTATGTCGCGCCGGGACGCTCGGCGACACTGACTGTCAGCGTCGGTTTCTGACGGGCTCGACAGACTGCGGGATCGCCAAAAGCAGCGTGGACAACCACCCTCGGGTGGTGGGTGCCGGTTCCTGACCCGAAGGCCGGCACCTAGGGTCAGGACTCATTGATCAGAGCCAGAAGATGACGGTAGCGGCGAGAACG
>CAYGOH010000082.1:0-8212 GCA_964351385.1 uncultured Sphingobium sp.
AATTTCACCATTTCCGCCGAGTTCGGCATTACGACGGTGATCTACGCCCGGCTGCGGCGCTTCTGGCTGGGCCAGCGGGACGACGGCACCGAAGCCGGTACCTTCCGGCGGGAAGAGATCGGCGTGCTGTTCCTGTTCCTGATCATGCTGATCGTCATAGGCGCGGCCGTGGTGATTGCGGCCATGGCGGTGGGCTGGATCCGCACGGAGCTGCCTGCCGTCTTTTTACTCTTCTTCTTCGCGTCGGCACTCAACCTGTTACTTTTGCTCGCAAAACGGACATTGGCCGCAGTCGATCTCAATCTGCTGTGGGAGCTGTCCGATATCGGGCGGCGCATCTTGGGGCTGGGCGTTCTCGCAGCAATTCTGACTGGCGTCGACCTTATCCCGGCCATGGTGCTGCTCGTGCTGATCAACCTTGCAGGAGGCGCGCTCGGCATGGCGCTGATCCA
The DNA here is from genome assembly GCA_964351385.1 of uncultured Sphingobium sp. Taxonomy (GTDB): domain Bacteria; phylum Pseudomonadota; class Alphaproteobacteria; order Sphingomonadales; family Sphingomonadaceae; genus Sphingobium. The sequence continues at coordinate 453 of CAYGOH010000082.1, forward strand.
CCGCAGGGCAAGGCTGAAAGGCGCGCACTGGCTTTCCTGGAGGATCGGGGGAGGCCATGTCCGCCGCACCTATTTGCGCGATATCGGCGCGTCCGCCGCACTGACGATCAGCGAGGTGGCCGCCTATAACAGCCCCTATTTCCTGATCGCGGCATTGAGCCATGATCCGCGCATGCTGCTGTTGTTCGATTTCCTGTTCAAGATGATCCGCGCGGTCGCGACCGCGATCCGCGCAACGATCGAGGGGGCATTGCCCCGCCTTACCGCATACTGGTTCGCCGATGATCATGCGGCCTTTCGCCGGGCGTTGCTGCGCGCGCTGGCGGTCGCGCTCGGCATAGCGCTGTGCGCCGACCTGCTGCTGATCGCCTTCGGTCAGCGTATCTTCGCCTTTCTCTACGATGAGCGCACCGACCTGCTGATGCCCGAGCTTTTGCTGTTGTGCCTGCTGTTGCTTGCGCTCGCGATCATGTGCACATCGGTCTATCTGCAGGGTGCGCTGGGGCGCTTCGGTGCGCTTCTGCGTCAGTCGTTGCCGTTTCTTGCCGGGTCGCTGGCGAGCGTGCCGCTGGCGATCTGGATTGGCGGCTCGCCCCGGCCTGACGATGTTCCGTTCATGATCGTCTACGCGCTCTGTTTCATCGGTGCGGCGGTTCTGCACATCGCGGCGATGCGCAGGCTGGTGAGGCGGCCCGCATGAAAATCGCGATGCTCGACCCCTCGCTGTTCACCGGGCGCTATGACGACGGGCTGTGCGCCGCGCTGGCGCAGGCGGGGCATCAGGTGAGTCTACTCGGACGGCCCATGCGCGCCTCTGACGCGATCGAGCCCGCAGGCTATCGCTATGTGCCGCGCTTCTTTCGTTGGTCCGAACGGTTGCGCGACGCTTTGTCCGAAGGAACGGCCTTTCGTGCCATCAAGGCAGCCGAATATCTTGCCACGGCCAGCACCGGTAACCTCGCCAATCTGCGCAATGACGATGTCGTGCATATCCAATGGCTGCCCTTTCCACCCGCCGACCGCCGGCTGATAAAGCGGCTGAGGGCAGGCGGGCGCAACCGACCGGCGCTGGTCCACACGGTTCACAATGCATCGGCCTTTCATGGCGACAGCGCGGCGCAGGCGCGCGGGTATCGCGCATTGCTCGACAGTTTCGATGCGTTGATCGTGCATGGCGACACCACATGGCAATCGCTGTTGGCGCAGGGCATATCGGCGGACCGGCTGCATGTCGTGCCGCATCCGCCGATGGAGCTTGCGCGCGCGACGCCTGACGATCTGGTGGCCGTGCCCGATCCCGCTGCCCCGCGTATCCTCTTTTTCGGGACGATCCGGCCCTATAAGGGGTTCGACCTGCTGATTGACGCCTGCCTCTCGCTCTGGGCAACGGGGTATGTTTTCGAACTCGCCGTCGCGGGCAAGCCGTTCATGGATATCGAGCCGCTGTTGGCGCGGGTCAGGCAGGCGGGTTTCGGAGAGCGGCTGATCCTGGATCTCGGCTTTCTGACCGAGCCGCATCTCGACGCGCATCTGCAAAAGGCCGACATCATCGCCTTTCCCTATCGCGATATCGACAGTAGCGGCGCGTTTCTCTCCGCGCTGCATTACGGCAAGGCCATGGTCGCGAGCCGCGTCGGCATGTTTGCGGGGCTCGATGAAGCCCGGGTGCGCCTGTGCGCGCCCGATGACATGGCGGCGTTGGAGCAGGCGCTCGGACCGCTGATTGCCGATCGGGCGTCGCGCGCGCAACTTGGTGGCGGAGCGCTTGCGATGCGCGCCGACATGGGCGAGTGGAGCGATGCGGCGGCGGCAACGCTCGCCGCATATAAACGGGCGCGAGAGAGGACAGGACTGGCATGAGGATGGGGCGCATCACGCGGGAAGTGTCGCGGCGCTGGTTGGCGGTGCGTCTGGCGCTCGCCGGGCGTGTGCACCAATATCCCGAAATCCTCGCGCTGCGCCGCTTTTTCGAGGGCTTCGGTGTTGACGCGCTGATCGATGTCGGCGCGAATGAGGGGCAATATGCGCGCGCCGCCCGGCGTGATGCGGGCTTTCGCGGTCATATCTTCTCGTTCGAGCCGAACCCCGATGTATTCGCCATAGTCTCGCGTCACGCCGCCCGCGATCCCAAATGGCATGTCTATAATTTGGCGCTGTCCGATTTTGACGGCACCGCCGATTTTCACATCATGGCTGCGCATCAGTTCAGCTCGATCGCCAAACCTTCCCAGACGCTCGATCCGGTGTTCGAAACGCGCAACAAGGTGGAGCGGGTCGTGCAGATGCAGTGCCGCCGGCTGGACGGCATGCTCGACGAGTTGCTCGGCGCGCACGGCCTGTCCCGGCCTTTCCTGAAAATGGACACGCAAGGGCATGACCCGGCGGTGTGCTACGGCGCGGGCGCGCGCCTTTCCGATATGATCGGCGTGCAGAGTGAATTGGCCGTGCGCCCGCAATATGAGGGCGCGAGCGGATATCGCGAGATGATCGGCTGGCTGGAGGAGCATGGCTTCGTGCCGAACGCCTTTTTCGCAAACAACAAAGGGCATTTCCCGCTGCTGGTCGAGATGGACGGCCTGTTCGTACGCGCCGATCTTGCCGCGCAAGGTGCGATCAGCGCATGAAGCGCGCGCTCATTTCCAGGCTGCTGATCTTCGTGGCAATGGCGGTCGCATGCTGGCTGGCGCTCGCCTGGGGCATTGAGATCGAGGCCCTGCAAGGCCGCACGCTGGGCCATTTCCTGTCCAAGGCGCAGGATATGCCCGCGTTGATCCTTGGTGCCGGTGCGCTGCTGCTCGGCGCTTTTCTCATCCGGTTCGTGCCGGACGGGGGTATGCGCTGGCTGCAACGGCCTTGGACCGTCCTCGCGCTCATACTGGCTTTCGCTCTGGCCGCATGGGCGGGGCGTTACTGGTTGTTTGGCAATTATGCGCTCTCGCGGGACGAGGAGGTTGCGGAATTTGCCGCCGCCGCGATGCGGGACGGGTATCTGGCCCGGCCGATCCCGCCCGAATGGCTGGAGTATCGCCGCGCGATCATGCCGGAATTCTTCTCGCCCTTCGGTGCGGACCATTATTGGAACGCCGCCTATCTACCGCTGAACGCCGCGTTTCGCGCGCTGTGCGGGTGGCTGGGCGATCCGAATCTGGCAGGTCCGATCTTCCTGATCATCGGGATGCTGGCGCTATGGCGTGTCGCGTTGCGGCTTATGCCGGGGCGGGCCGATGCGGTCGCGGTAACGCTGGTCATGGCGCTATCCTCGGCGCAGCTGTTGGTCACGGGCATGACGCCCTATGCGATGACCGGCCATTTCGCGCTCAACATGCTCTGGCTCGCTTTGGTGCTGCGGGATGACAGGGTGGGCCATGCGGGCGCGGGGCTGGTCGTTCTGCTGCTCGCCGGGCTGCATCAATATCATTACCCCCTCGTATTTCTGACGCCGTTCCTGCTGTGGTTCGCGCTGGGCAGGCGCTGGGGCGCGCTCGCTTTTCATGCTGCAATTCTGGTGCTGGCGGTGGCGCTATGGGCAAAGCTGTGGCCGCACCTGCTGATCGACTGGTACGGCCCGCCTGCCGATGTGCGCCCATCCGCTGGCGTTGCCGACAAGATGGAAAGCCTTGTCGAGCGGCTCGAAAAATGGCGACCCCTGCTGCATCTTTCGCGCTTTCTGGCGTGGAACAATCTGCTGCTGGTGCCGCTGGCGCTACTCGGTCTGTGGCGAATGGGCTGGCGCGCGGCGCTGAGGGGAGAGCGGGTGGCGCTGCCGCTGGGTCTCGGCGCGCTTGGCATGGCGGCGCTCGCCATCGATCCCGGCTATGGCTGGGGATATCGCTATCTCCACGGCTTCATCGGCAGTTTTGCGTTGCTGGCGGGCCTGGGTTGGGCGAGCTTCAGGCGACCCGATATGCGCGCGTTATGGATTTCGGTACTCGCAGCGCTTTTGACCGGCAGTTTCCTGGCGATGCGCGCGCATGATTATGTCGCGCCCTATGCGGCCTCTCACCGCCGGATCATGCAGAGCGATGCCGACATCGTGCTGCTCGATGCGCGGGGCGGCCGCTATGTCACCGATGTGGGACGCGGGATGGATGGCGATCCGCTCGGCCGTCCCGTCGTGATGAATCTCGGCATGCTGAGCACGGCTGCGGTGGACCGGCTGTGCGACCGCTATGATGTCGCCATTTTCGATATCTCCGCGTTCGGGCCACTCGGCGTGGGCATCATCCCGTGGAACCGGAAAAGCATTGCCGATCTGCGCGCGCATATGGCTGCGCGCGGCTGCGGACGGATAATCAGGCCGTTTTGACGCCCGATTCGGGATCGACGATCCGCGCGGGATTTCCCTGCGCGGTGGCGCCATCGGGAAGATCGCGATTGACCATCGTTCCCGGCAGGATCGTGCAGTTCTTGCCGATGGTGATACCCGGCATGATGATCGCGCGCGCGCCGATGGTGGTCCCTTCGCCGATGCGCGTGTCCATATAGATGCCGCGCGTCATGTCGTGGGTCAGCACGACGACCTCGTCGGCGAGAACGCAGTTCGCCCCGATATGTATGCCGCGCGGCCAAGTCCGGTCGATCAGCGCTGTCGTCGCGATCCACGCGCTAGGGTGGATGTCCGTGCCCCATATGCGCGTCTGGACGAAGCGCTGGAAACGCTGCTTCAAGGATTTTTTGGGAGTGAATCTGGTGCCGCCCGCTGACATGGGGCAGTGCCATAATTGCTAAGTTTCACCCTGACAACCAAGAGATGTTTACAAGGCGGGGGCGGCGGCATAGTTCTGGCGCCATGGCGCTTCGGTCCCTCAACAGCTTGCGCAAGATCAGGGCTGTCGCTCTTGCGTTGCAACGCGCGCGCTTCAAATATCTCAATGGCGTGGATATCCATCCGACCTCCACCGTCTCGCTGTCCAGCCGCATGGTGACGGCGCAGCAGGGCAGCATCGTCATCGATGCCGAGACATTGGTGGCGTTCAAGACGCTGTTGTTCACGAAAGATCCGCGAACGGGTGAAAACAGGCCGATCCATGTCGGCAAGCGCTGTTTCATAGGTGGCGGGTCCACCATCATGCCGGGCGTGCGCATTGGCGATGAGTCGATCATAGGGGCAGGCGCGGTCGTATTCGACGATGTTCCGCCGCGGTCAATTGTCGCGGGCAACCCGGCGCGCGTGCTGAAAACCGACATAGAAGTGGGTCCCTATGGCCGGTTGAAGGGTGCGGACGACAATACCCGGCGCATGTGGCGATGAGCGGCGTGTCGGGCGGGGGCGGCGCTCAGGAGGAGCTGGCCCGGCAAAAGCTCAGCGCGATTCTTGCGCACGCCAAGCGTGCGATGACGGCGACGTTCGTCCTCAGCGCGGCGCTCAATATCCTGCTGCTCAGCGGGTCCATGTATATGCTGCTGGTCTACGACATGGTGTTGCCGAGCCGCAGTGTGCCCACGCTGATCGGTCTGGCGATCCTCGTTCTTGCCGCTTATGCGTTTCAGGGCGTGCTGGATTTCATCAGAAGCCGCGTGCTGCTTCACTTTTCGGCGGCCGTGGATGTTGACCTGAACAGCGAAGTGCATGCGCTGATCTGTCTGTTGTCGCGGACTCAGGCGGAGATGGACAGCCTTCAGCCGGTTAGGGATCTCGATCAGTTGCGGCAGTTTCTGGCAGGACCGGGCCCAACGGCTTTGGTCGATCTGCCCTGGATGCTGTTTTTTATCGGGATATTGTTCCTGCTGCACCCCTATCTGGGCCTGACCGTGCTGATCGGCGGGGTGATACTGGTGTTCCTGACCTTTCTGACCGAGCGGCTGACAGCCGATAAAAGTAAGCGCCTGATGCAATTGAGCGGCGCGCGTCAACAGGTTGCCGACATATCGCGCCGCCATGCCGAAGTACTGGCCGCATTGGGAATGGAGCACAGGCTTGCCGAACGCTGGCGCCGGACCAGCGGGCAGTTTCTTGCGGCGCAAGAGAGGCTGAATTTCATTTCGTCTACTCTCAGCAACTTGACGAAGATTCTTCGTATGGTGTTGCAGTCCGCTGTGCTGACGGTCGGTGCGTTTCTGGTCATCAATGAACAGGCGAGCGGGGGCGTGATCATTGCCAGCTCGATCTTGTCGTCGCGCGCACTTGCTCCGGTAGAGGCCGCTATCGCCAATTGGCGCGGCTTTGTGGGCGCGCGGCAGGGCTGGGCGCGGCTGAAGAAGCTGATCACCGTGATGCCCGATACCGCGTCGACCGACATTCTCCCATCGCCTGAACAGCAACTTGCGCTGGAAGATGTGTCGCTTGGACCACCGGGCGCAGGCCGCCTGACCGTGCAAGGTGTCAATTTCAAGCTGAACTCGGGCGAGGCGGTCGCCATTCTGGGGCCAAGCGGCTGCGGCAAATCGACGCTGGTCAGGGCGATTGCCGGCATTTGGTCGTTGCAATCGGGCGCGGTCCGGCTCGATGGTGCGGATCTGACGCAATGGCCTCCCGATGCGCTGGGGCGGCACATCGGCTATCTGCCGCAGAATGTCGAGCTGCTCGGCGGGACCGTGGCGGAAAACATCGCCCGTTTCGATCCCGCTGCAAAGTCGGAGGACATTATCGCCGCGGCACAGCTTGCCGGTGTGCATGACCTGATCCTGCACCTTCCCGATGGATATAACAGCCAGGTTGGCGCGGATGGCCGGGCGCTGTCGGGTGGGCAGCGTCAAAGACTGGGTCTGGCACGCGCATTATACGGCAACCCGTTTCTGATCATTCTCGATGAGCCCAATTCCAATCTGGATAGCGGCGGAGAGGAGGCTCTTGCGAGCGCGCTTGCCGATGTCCGCGCGCGCGGCGCAATCGTCGTTGTGGTGGCGCATAGGCCCTCCTTGCTGCAATCGGTGGACCGCGTTTTGTTGATGAAAGACGGCAGGATGGTCGCCTTTGGCCCTAGGGACAGGCTGGTCGGCCATTTGTTGCCAGGCCGGCGCGACGAAAATCAGGGCAAGGGTGCCATTGCCGCGAGCAGTTGAGGCTAAATTAAGGCCTTCATGCTTTATGGAATGGTAAGCGACCTTGCACGAATGGCTGAATTCTTTACGCAATTGCAGCATGTTCGAATCATGGTCGCGGGCGAACAGGGAGATAAAATATCAGCATGCGCAAAGGAATTATCCTTGCTGGCGGGTCGGGAACGCGCCTGTATCCGTTGACCCGGGCTGTATCCAAACAGCTGATGCCGGTCTATGACAAGCCGATGATCTATTATCCGCTCTCGGTGCTGATCCTGAGCGGCATTCGAGAGATCATGATCATCACGACGCCGCATGACAGGGCTGCGTTCGAGGCGTTGTTGGGTGACGGCAGCGACCTCGGCATATCGCTGACCTATGCCGTGCAGCCGGAACCGGGCGGCCTCGCGCAAGCCTATCATATCGGCAAGGACTTCGTAGGATCGGATCCGTCTGCACTGATTTTGGGCGATAATATTTTCTACGGTCATGGTCTGACCCAATTGTTGGACAATGCCGCCAGTCGTGAAACCGGCGCGACGGTATTCGGCTATTATGTCAGCGATCCCAAGGCCTATGGCGTCGTTTCTTTCGATGCGGACGGACGGGCCGAAACGATCGAGGAGAAGCCGGAAAAGCCCAAATCCAATTATGCGGTGACGGGACTTTATTTCTACGACGGGCGCGCGGTGGAACTGGCGCATCAGATCGAGCCGTCGCCGCGCGGAGAGCTGGAAATTACCGATCTCAACCGGATGTACCTCGAAGCGGGTGAGCTC
>CAYGOH010000082.1:8222-10030 GCA_964351385.1 uncultured Sphingobium sp.
ATCATGGGCCGCGGCTATGCGTGGCTCGACACGGGCACCCATGGTTCGTTGCTCGATGCGGCCAATTATGTGCGCATTACCGAAGAGCGGCAGGGCCTGAAGATCTGCTGCCCGGAAGAGCTGGCGTGGCGCAAGGGTTTTATCGATGATGCTCAGCTCGAACGGATTGCAGCGCCGCTGGTCAAATCCGGATATGGTGCCTATCTGCTTCAGCTTCTCAACAGGGGGGCGCAGTGGAGCTGATTGAAACGGCGATCAAAGGCGTTTTCATTATCGAGCCCAAGGTCCATGGCGATGAGCGCGGCTTTTTCCTTGAAAGCTGGAATGCCCGCAGCTTCGCCAAATTGGGTCTGGATATCGATTTCGTGCAGGACAATCACAGCCGCTCGTCGCGCGGTGTGCTGCGCGGCATGCATTATCAGCAGCCCAATCCGCAGGGGAAGCTGGTCAGGGTGGTTTCCGGCGCAGTGTTCGACGTCGTCGTCGATATGCGCAAATCCTCGCCGACCTTCGGAAAATGGGTTGGCGTGGAGCTTTCGGCGGTCAATCATCGCATGTTCTGGGTGCCGCCTGGCATGGCGCATGGCTTTCTGTGCCTGGAGGACGGCACGGACTTTCTCTACAAATGCACCGATTATTATGATGCGGCGAGCGAGCACAGCCTGCTGTGGAACGATCCTGCCGTCGGTATCGAATGGCCACTCGATGACATCGAGCCGCAGCTTTCGGGTAAAGATCTGGAAGGCAAGCCTTTGACGGAGGCGGTAACTTTTGCTTGAGAAGCGTGGGGTAAGGGGCTCGGCATGAAGATTCTCGTTACCGGCGCAAACGGGCAACTCGGCCTGTCTTTGCAGGACACAGCGCCCGAAGACGCCGATATTATAGCTGCCGGGTCGGCGGAGCTCGACATTTGCGATGCGGGCAAGGTCGCGGACTTCGTTGCCGGTCACCGGCCGGACCTCATCATCAATGCCGCCGCCTATACCGCTGTCGACAAGGCGGAAAGTGATGAAGACGCGGCCTTTGCGGTCAACGAAGGCGGCGTTCGCAATCTGGCAGCGGCTGCGCACAATATCGGTGCGCGGTTCGTGCATGTCTCCACCGATTTCGTCTTCGATGGACGCAGCGGAATTCCTTACGCCCCCGACGCACCGACGGGACCGACCGGGGTCTATGGTCGCAGCAAGCTGGCGGGTGAGCGCGTTGCGGGCGAGGGCGCGCTCATTGTCCGCACGGCATGGGTTTATGGCCCCAAGGGCAATAATTTCGTGCGGACGATGCTGCGCCTGATGGCTGAACGTGATGAAGTTCGCGTGGTCGCCGATCAGATCGGCACGCCGACCTATTCGCCCTCACTGGCAACCGCACTATGGACGCTGGTGGAAAAGGGCGCGACCGGCATTCACCATTATACCGACAGCGGGGCTGCGAGCTGGTATGATTTCGCTGTCGCCATACAAGAAGAGGCGCTGGCGCTGGGCATGCTGAACCGCGCGGTTCCGGTCGTGCCCATCGCCACCAGCGAATTCCCGACATCCGCTGCCCGACCGCATTATTCGGTGCTCGACAAGGGCGAAACCTTCGCCTTGCTGGGCGGCCCGGCTCCCCATTGGCGCGTCAATCTGCGCCAGATGCTACAGGAAGTGAAAACGCATGGCTGAACTGCTCGTCACCGGAGGCGCAGGCTTCATCGGCGCGAATTTTGTGCATTATTGGCGGCAGCACCATGCCGGTGATGGCGTTACCGTGCTCGATGCGCTAACCTATGCCGGCAACCCCGCCAATATCGCCGGGCTGGACGGCGTCGA
>CAYGOH010000083.1:0-1694 GCA_964351385.1 uncultured Sphingobium sp.
CGATGTGAGTGTGTCGAGCAACGCCCGGCAATGATCCATGTCTCGCACGACGGCGCGCAGCAGATAGTCGGCGCCGCCCGTCATCAGAAATCCGCTCATGACCTCGGGCAGTTGCGAAACTTCGTCTTCGAATATCGAGAGCGACGAACGCTTTTGCATTTCGAGTGTGATGGAGATGAATATGATGATCGAACCCGCAAGGCGCTTTTCGTCAAGCGACGCGAAATAGCCTTTGATATATCCCGCTTCTTCCAACAATCGTACGCGCCGCAGCGTCGGCGTGAGCGACAATCCTATCTGCTCCGCCAAATCCCGCCACGTCATTCTGCCGTCCTGCGAGAGGCAGCGCATAATCTTGAGATCGAGCGCGTCCAGTTCGATTTCTGTTGCCATGGGCACACTCCCCGGAAAATTTCAAACGGATCATCGTTATAGTTGATTAGCACTAAATCATACACATAAAATAGTTTAAAATACCTTTTTTGCCGGGTTAAGATGCCAAGTTTGGTCCCACTTGCTATCTCTGTTAGAGTATAAGGTGGTGAGAGGATCAGTTTATGTCTAGCACCGCTTCTATCGGCCCTGAGGCCGCTTACACTCTGGAAAACGGATCCGTATTTCTGACGGGAATACAGGCGCTGGTCCGGCTGCCGCTGATGCAGCGCCGGATGGACCGCAAGCTTGGCCTGAACACCGCCGGGTTTATCTCCGGCTATCGCGGGTCGCCGCTGGGTGGGTATGATCAACAGCTCTGGAAGGCGCAGGCCTTCCTCGACAATCATGACGTGGTTTTTCAACCTGGCCTGAACGAGGAGCTGGCGGCAACCTCGCTATGGGGAACACAAATGCACAAAGCCTTCGGTCCGACCACGGCCGATGGGGTTTTCGGCATCTGGTACGGCAAGGGGAATGGCGTCGATCGCACAGGCGATGCATTCCGCCATGCGAACATGATGGGCACTTCGCCCTTGGGCGGAGTTCTGGCGCTCGCTGGCGATGACCATGGGGCGCAATCCTCCACCTTTCCGCTTGAGACCGACGGGATTTTCGAGTCGGTAAAAATGCCCGTTCTGCAGCCGGCCAGTGTTTCGGAACTGCTTTCTCTCGGCCTCGCCGGGTTCGCGCTTTCGCGATTTTCCGGTCTCTGGGTGGCGATGAAGGCGAACGCGGAGGTGGTTGAAAGCGCGGCGAGCATCGACCTGCCTGACAGCTACCCGGTTTTCGAGAGCCCCTCTGAACTGGTGCCGGCGCATGGGTTGAACTGGGATCCGACATTGACCTGGCCTGCGCAACGCCCGGAAATGGAACGGCGGTTGATTGAGGAGCGGCTGCCCGCTGCGATCGGCTGGGCGATCGCCAACCGCATCGACAAGCCGATATTCGCGAGCAGCAGAAAACGGCTCTGTATCGTGACGCTCGGCAAGGCGCATCAGGATGCGATGCAGGCGCTCGATTTGCTGGGCATCGGTGAGGACGAGGCCGAAGCGCTCGGCATATCGATATACAAGGTCGCGATGAGCTGGCCGCTCGCGGCAGACCCGCTGATCGCTTTTGCCGACGGCGCGCAGGAAATTCTCGTGGTTGAGGAAAAGGGAGCGACCGTCGCGGACCAGCTGAAGGACGCCCTCTACAACAACCCGGGCAAGCGCCCCGCTGTTTCCCGCAGGGTGCAGCCGGACGAGACAAGGTTGTTG
>CAYGOH010000083.1:1704-9985 GCA_964351385.1 uncultured Sphingobium sp.
AACACATCCACCAAGACGCCCGATGGATCGATGTCCGGCGGCGGCATCGGCTGCCATGTGCTGGCGATTTCACAGCCCGAACTCAAAACCCCGGTGTTCAGCCAGATGGGCAGCGAGGGCCTGCAATGGGTTGGCGCTGCCCACTTTTCCAAAACGCAACATATGTTTCAGAATCTGGGCGACGGGACATATCAGCACAGCGGCCTGTTGGCGGTCCGCGCGGCGGTTGCGACGAATACCAATATAACGTTCAAGATCCTTTACAATGACGCCGTCGCCATGACGGGAGGGCAGCCTGCTGACGGCATGCTGGATCCGGCCCAGATTACGCGCCAGTTGGACGCGGAGGGTGTGCGCGACATTCATCTGGTGAGCGATGACCCGGACCGCTGGGAGAAAGAGGCGGGGCTTGCCGCTGGCGTAACGGTTGCGCATCGCGACAGGCTGGACGAGATTCAGCGCCATCTGCGCACCGTGCCGGGCGTCACCGCGATTGTCTATGAGCAGACATGCGCCGCCGAAAAACGGCGCCGACGCAAGCATGGCGCATTTCCCGACCCTGACCGGCGGATATTCATCAATTCGCGCGTGTGCGAAGGCTGCGGGGATTGCTCGGTGCAGTCCAACTGCATCGCTGTCGAACCGCTGGATACGCAATATGGCCGCAAGCGTCGCATCAACCAGTCGAGCTGCAACAAGGATTTTTCCTGCATCAAGGGCTTCTGCCCCAGCTTCGTGGAGATTGACGGGCCGGTGTTGCGCAAGCCCGATGGCGACCGACTGAAGCAGATCGAGGCGGACCTGTTCGCGCAATTGCCCGAGGTCGGTCCGGTGACGCTCGACGGACCCTATAACATCTATGTCGCCGGTATCGGCGGGCTGGGCGTGCTGACCGTCGGGGCCCTGTTGGGGGCTGCCGCGCACCTGGAGGGCAAACGCTCTACGGTGCTCGATTTTACCGGACTTTCGCAGAAAAATGGCGCGGTAGTCAGCCAGATCCGTATCGCGCCCAAAGACGCCTCCATTCATGCCGTGAGGATCGTCGACGGCGAGGCGGACCTGCTGTTGGGAACCGACCTCGTCGTTTCGGTAGCGGCGGACGCCTTGTCGAAACTGCAGGCTGGGCGCTCGCACGCCGTGGTGAACAGCCATGCCGCCCCGACCGCGGATGTGGTGGCGAACCGGGACGCCACGCTCCAGCCCGCTCTGATGCTGGGCAGGGTGCGTCGCGCCACCGGCGGGCAAATGGAGGCCATTCCCGCGACGGAACTGGCAGAAGGCCTGTTCGGCAACAATGTCGCGGCGAACACGATGATGATCGGTTATGCCTGGCAGAAGGGCCTGGTGCCCGTGTCGCTTGCGTCTCTGCGTGAGGCGATAACGGCCAATGGCGCAGCCGTCAGCCTCAACCTGCGCGCGCTCGACTGGGGACGCATGGCGGCCGTCGACCTGAAGCGTGTCGAGGAGGTCGCGGGCATCTCAACCGCCGAGCCGAAACCGGAAAGCGTCAAGGATCTTGTCGCGCGGCTGAAGGCGGAACTGATCGAATATCAGGGCACCGCCTATGCGGCGCGCGATGCCGGTTTGCTGGGTAAGGCGCATGCGGCGGTCAGCAAACTCGGTGCGGGCGGTGAGGATTTCGTGCGTGCGGTTGCGCGCAATGCCTACAAGCTGATGGCGTATAAGGATGAATATGAAGTCGCACGGCTCTATGGCCATTCCGACTTCAGGGACGCGCTGACCGCGCAGTTTTCCGGCACGAAGCGGCTTTCGGTCTATCTCGCGCCGCCGCTGCTTTCACGGACCGATCCCAAGACCGGTCGTCCGGCGAAACGCAAGTTCGGCCCGTGGATCTTCAAGGCGTTCGGCCTGTTGGCGAAGGGCAAGATGCTGCGCGGAACCTGGGCCGATCCGTTCGGCTATACGCAGGAGCGCAAGGCAGAGCGCGCGCTGCGCGACGGCTATATTGCAACGATCCTGAGCCTGTGCGCCGATGTAGACACTGTCGGGCTGGATCGCGCGGTGGAGATCGCGAACTTGCCGGACATGGTAAGAGGCTATGGCCCGGTCAAGGAAGCGGCGATGGCGCAATATGAGAGCCGCCTTGCCGAGCTTTTGAATGCACCGGCTGACCAGAAGCTGGATCGCGCGGCCTGATCGGATCGCTGACCGACGGGGTCACTGGTTCCGCCGGTCAGCTTCGTGCTTGTGTGTCCTAGGCGATGGCGATGAGGCTCGCATTCCCTCCAGCGGCGGTCGTATTGATCGAGGTCGATACCTCTTCGATCAGCCAGAGCGGGCAATAGGCGCCTGCCGCAAGCATGTGCGCAGGGTGGGCGGCATGGACCGGGATCAGGGCTCCGGCGCGCTGCGCCATTTCCTTTAAAGTATCGAGAATTTCTGTCTCTTCGCCCTCCACGAGAACGGTGGAACAGTCGGTCCCGTCCGGCTTGATGCGATCCCTCACCAAACTGGGAAGCCGATCGGCAAGCCGGGTCAGCGCGTCTTCAGCGTCGATCGCAAGGCTATTACCCGTGGCGAGGGCGGCGGCGATTAGGTGGAACAGGCCGTGGCGGGTCGAGGGGCGCAGCAACAGGGTGCCGCGCGGCCGAAGCGCGTAGAGATTGCGTTCGCCGACCGGGCCGGGCAGCTCGATTTCCGTGAGGGCGGGTGACAAGGCGCCGATGCACGCCGCGACCTCTGCCATATCCTGCTCGCCATTGCTTTCGAGCCATTGGACGAACGCGGCGAGGGCGGGCGAGGGCGATGTTGTCGCAGGCAGGGGCATGGCGGGAATATGCTGCACCAGCCTCAACAGATAGAGCGACCGCCTGCCTTGGGGCCGGTGCCGGACAATCCGCGCCCGCCAAAGGGCTGCATACCGACGATTGCGCCGATGACGTTGCGATTGACGTAGAGATTGCCCGCCTCGATCTTCGATGTGACATGATCGATTGTCTGATCGAGTCGCGTATGCAGGCCGAAGGTCAGGCCATAGCCGGTGGCATTGATTGCGGCGATCAACCCGTCCAGCTCGGCCCGTTTGTAGCGGATCACATGCAGAACAGGGCCGAATATTTCGCGATCCAGTTCGGCGATGCTGTCGAGTTCGATGATCGTCGGCGCGACAAAGGTGCCGTTGTTCGTAACGGAGAGCAAAGGCCGTCGATGCACTTTGTGCCCGCGCTGCTTCATCATATCGATATGGGCATTGATGGCGGCCTGTGCTTGTGCGGTTATGACCGGGCCAATGTCGGCGCTCAGGCGATCGGTCGGGCCGACATGCAGCTCTTCCATCGCGCCCTTCAGCATGGCCAGCGTCCGGTCGGCGATCTCCTCCTGAAGGCAGAGAATGCGCAGGGCCGAGCAACGTTGCCCGGCGCTGTCGAATGCCGATGCGATGACATCGGCCACGACCTGCTCGGTCAGCGCGGAGCTGTCAACGATCATCGCATTCTGCCCGCCGGTTTCAGCGATCAGCGGTGTCGGCTTGCCGTTGGGCGATAGCCGTGATGCCAGCTGTTTCTGGATGAGCCGCGCGACCTCTGTAGATCCGGTGAACATGACGGCTGCGGTTTCCGGCGCGCCGACCAATGCCGCGCCAATGTCTCCTGCTCCGCAGACAAGACGCAGTGCGTCACTCGGTACGCCAGCCCCATGAAGCAGGCGCACGGCTTCGGCGGCGATCAGCGGCGTTTCTTCGGCGGGCTTGGAGAGGACGGCATTGCCTGCGGCGAGTGCCGCCGCGACCTGTCCGGTGAAGATCGCGAGTGGGAAGTTCCACGGGCTGATGCACACGACCGGGCCGAGCGGCATCGTATTTTCCAGCTGCGCGTGCGCCTGCTGCGCATAAAAGCGCAGAAAGTCGATCGCCTCGCGCACTTCGGCAATGGCGTTGGGCACGGACTTCCCAGCCTCGCGGACCGTCAGTCCTATCAGGACGGGCATGCGCGCCTGCATCGCATCGGCGGCGCGTTCGAGGATGGCGGCGCGCTGATGCACCGGCACGCGGTGCCAGTCCGATGCAGCGGCGACCGAAACCATTCCGGACGCCAATTGCGGAGAAACGTCATGCACGGTGCCGACGATGTCGCGATGGTCGGCGGGATTGAGGACGGGGCGGGGCGTCCTTGCGAACCTGCAGTCCAGCGCAGGGCCGCGCTTTGCTGCATCGCTGTGGTCAGGGCGGCGAGAATGGTCTCGTCGCTCAAATCAAGACCCGCCGAATTCAACCGGTCATTCAGGATCGCAGGCGGCAGCGCTATATGCGCATGCTTGCGGCCCGGCTGCTGCATATTGCGCACTTGCTCGACGGGATCGGCGATGAGTGCGTCGATGGACACATTGGGGTCACGAATGCGGTTGACGAAGGACGAGTTGGCCCCGTTTTCCAGCAGGCGGCGGACGAGATAGGCGAGGAGCGTCTCGTGCGTGCCTACCGGCGCGTAGATGCGGCAGGGGCGGGCGAGCCTGTTTGCTCCGACCACCTCTTCATAAAGCGGTTCGCCCATGCCATGCAGGCACTGAAACTCATAGTCGCCGATAGAGAAATCCGGCCCGGCGAGATGGTACACCGCCGCAAGCGTCTGCGCATTGTGGGTCGCGAATTGCGGGAACAGAAGGTCGCGGGCATCAAGCAATTTGCGGGCGCAGGCGATATAGGCGACGTCCGTGTGGATCTTCCGGGTGTAGACCGGGAAGTCCGGCAGGCCATCCACCTGCGCGCGCTTGATTTCGGCATCCCAATAGGCGCCCTTCACGAGCCGCACCATGATCCTGCGGTTCGCCCGGCGGGCAAGGTCGATCAGCCAGTCGATGACGAAGGGGCAGCGTTTTCCATAGGCCTGCACCACGAAGCCCAGCCCGTTCCATCCGGCCAGATCGGGGTCGAGGGCGAGATCCTCCAGCAGGTCCAGCGAGAGTTCCAGCCGGTCGGCCTCTTCGGCGTCGATATTGAAACCGATATCGTGCGATTTCGCCTGTAGCGCCAACGTCTTCACGCGGGGGAGCAGCTCCTCCATCACCCTGTTCGCCTGCGCGCGCGCATAGCGGGGGTGCAAGGCCGAGAGCTTGATCGAAATGCCGGGGCCTTGATAGACGCCGCGCCTCGCCGACGCCCTGCCGATGGCGTGGATCGCCGTTTCATAGTCACGATAATATCGCTCGGCGTCCTGCGCCGTCATCGCTGCTTCGCCCAGCATGTCATAGCTGTAGGTGAAGCCCTTTGCCTCCTGCTTGCGCGATCGGCCAAGTGCCTGAGCGATCGTTTCGCCGGTCACGAACTGCTCGCCCATCATACGCATCGCCTGATCGACGGCACGGCGGATAACCGGCTCGCCCGACCGCGCGATGATGCGGGTGAGCGCGGCAGCAAGGCCGCTATCGTTGACGCTGCTGACGAGCTTGCCGGTGACGACGAGGCCCCAAGTCGCCGCGTTCACGAACAGCGACCGGCCATCGCCCAGATGCGCCTTCCAGTCGCCGCCCGCGATCTTGTCCCGGATCAGCGCGTCGCGCGTGGCGTTGTCGGGAATGCGCAGAAGAGCCTCGGCCAGACACATCAGCGCGACGCCCTCCTGACTGGAGAGCGCGAATTCCTGAACCAGCTCCTCAACGCCGTGGTCAGTCTTTTTGGCCCGCAGCGCGGCGATAAGCCGATGCGCGGTATTGCGCGCCGCGTCCCGTTCCGCATCGGGCTGGTTCGCCTGCTCCAGTAGTGCCCTGACGCAGTCCGGCTCCGGGCGTCGATAGGCAGCGGTGATGGCGCGGCGGAGCGGCGACTGTTCGCGTATCGGCGGCGCGAAGACAGCGAATGGAAGGATTTCAGACATGCCGCCATCTTATCGAAGGAGCGATTGGAAATCTGGCTTTAATATTGCTACTATATATGGAATTGGACTTAATTTAAGCGATAATACAGGCAAAATATATGGAAAATCCTCTATCTATGGTCGATCTGGATGACTTCGATCGCAAAATTATCGCTGCGCTGCGCAGGGATGGCCGGATCACCTATACCGACCTTGCGCAGCAGGTCGGGTTGTCGAAGACGCCGTGCCAGCAACGCGTCCGCCGTCTGGTTGAAAGCGGTGTGATTGTCGGCTTTCGGGCTATCATCGATCCGGAGAAAATGGGGCTCGACCATGTGGCGTTCACCGAAGTGAAGCTTTCCGACACGCGCGAATCCGCGCTCAGTGAATTCAATCAGGCAGTGAGGCAGATTCCCGAGGTGGAGGAATGTCACATGATCGCGTCGAGCTTCGATTATTTGCTGAAGGTCCGCACGTCCGATATCCGCAAATACCGGATCGTGTTGGGAGAGAAGATCTCCAACCTGCCGCACGTCGCGCATACCTCGACGTTCGTCGCCATGGAAACGGTGCGGGAATCGGCGCGCTGACGATTGGCGCGACGTACTGGATAGGCACGGGCCGCCAATGCTACGCGTGCTTTGGCAGACGGGATCGTCCGCCCGGCTTTAGAGCGCGCTGCGTTAAATCTGACGCAGGCTGCGTGCTCTATCCTTTTGGTGTCGCATCGCTGTTTGCCAAAAACCGGTTCCCACTTTTTGGCGCGATGCTCTAATCGGTCTCGGGCGCCTGTTCGGGATGGGCAGGTTTTTCCCGTTTGCGCGTATTGTTGCGCTTTACGAACAACAGCGCTGCCGCGATTGCCGCGGAGCCGATTACCGCGCCGCCGGCGATCTTTGCCTTGTCACCGAGAAATTTGTCCGACTTGTCTGCCATTTTATGTGCGCCTGCCTCTGCCTGAACCAACGATATGCTTTGCGCCGCGACTAGTGCGGGCGTGAAGCCCGATCAATGCCAAAATCTTGTTCCAATGGCCAAGCTTGAAAATTTCTGATCCATTTGCGAGTCAGATCTCTTCGGGATGGAATTTCAGGGCGTCCAAAAGCGCGCGCCGCGCCGCGCGGCAGGCTTCCCACAATGCCGGATCGCCGAGATCGGATGGAGCGATATGCGCAGGCCAATAGTTTTCGATCACGCGCTCCAGCGTATCACAGGCCGCCTCATCGGCAACAAAGCGCGGATCGACGCGGGCGAGGTCATCATCGTCCATCGCAACGCGCAGCCTCAGGCAGGCGGGGCCACCGCCGTTGCGCATCGATTCGCGAACCTCGACGACTTCGACCGCGCCGATCGATGTGCGCCCGACAACCGATTGGGTGAGCCAGTCCCACACGGACGGGGTGTCGCGGCATTCCGATGGAACGATCAGCGCCATAGTACCGTTCGGCAGGGTCACGAGCTGTGAATTGAACAGATAGGAGCTGATGGCGTCGCCAAGCGGAAGGCGATCCTCGGGCGCTTCGATGATTTCGACGCCAGCCACGTGCTGCTGAACGGTGCGATACACCTCGTCGCGATGCTCGAACGCTGCTTCGTGCGCGAACAGCACATGTTCATTGGCGACGGCGACCACGTCATTGTGAAAGGCGCCTGCATCGATCGCCTTGCGGCTTTGCTGGACGTGAAGCTGCCCTGTGGCCGACAGACCATGACGCCGGGCGATGGCTTCGCCGGCAAGGCGGTCCTGCCGCGCGGGGAACCGGTTGTCGCTGCTGACGCCGTACACGAATATTTCGAGGCCCGCATCGCCATGGCGGGAGCACAGGCGCATCATGTTGGCCGCGCCTTCATCACCGGGCTTGGGGGGCAGCGCTTCATGCACGGCGAAGCGTGCCTGATCGGGGAACATCAGCCGCAATTGTCGCAGGGTCTGTTCCGCCTCGATGCTGCGATGGAGCATGGTCGAAAGGTTCGCGACGGATAGATGGCAACGCCCATCCTGCGTGTCCGGGGCAGGGGACACGCTGGCGGCATTGGCCGTCCACATGGAGGAGGCGGACATCATGTTCGTGAGCAGCGCCGGATCACTCGCCCAGGCGGCCGCGCATATCTCGTCATCGGTGCCCGAAAAGCCGAGCGCGCGCAGCCATGGCGTATAGGGCCGGTCATGCGGAAGGAAAAAGCCTTGGCGCAGACCCAACGCCACCATCTTCCGCATCTTGCCGACACCCTGAAGCGCGGCCTGTCTCGGGCTGGATGTCGCACCGGCATTGCGCGCCGATGCGATGTTGCCGAACGATAGCCCGGCATAATTGTGGCTCGGCCCGACCAGCCCATCGAAATTCACCTCGATCATGGCCGCTGGTCCTCAGGGCGGGGCCGTAGCCCACGAATGTCCCCGGATTGATCCTTGATGCCCGAGGCTTCGAACCTGGCCATCGGATAGGCGCAAGAACCAGCCGCGTAATCGG
>CAYGOH010000084.1:0-9720 GCA_964351385.1 uncultured Sphingobium sp.
CCAGCAGGCGCAGCGACTTGCGGCTGGTCTTTTTGACCCAGTCATCGCCCTCGCGCATCAGCGCGCGGATCGCTGTCGGCGCGCCGTAGAATATGTTGACCTGATATTTGTCGACGATCTGCCAGAAGCGGCTGAAATCGGGATAGTTGGGCACGCCCTCGTACATCAGGGTCGTCGCGCCGTTGGCGAGCGCACCGTAGACCGTATAGCTATGCCCTGTCACCCAGCCGACATCGGCGGCGCACCAGAATATCTCTCCCGGGCGATAATCGAACGTATATTCATGCGTCATCGACACCCAGGCGAGATAACCGCCACTGGTGTGCAGCACGCCCTTGGGTTTTCCGGTCGAGCCCGAGGTGTAGAGGATGAAGAGCGGATCTTCGGCATTCACTGGCTCTGCGGGGCAATCGGCAGAGGCCTGTGCGATCGCATCATGATACCAGATGTCGCGGCCATCTTTCATGGTGACATCGCCACCGGTGCGGCGCACGACGAGGACGCGCTTGACGCCCGGGCAGTCTTCGAGGGCTGTGTCGACATTGGCCTTGAGCGGCACGCGCTTTCCGCCGCGCAACCCCTCATCGGCGGTGATCACGAGTCCGGAATCGCAATCCTGTACGCGCCCGGCGAGGCTGTCGGGTGAGAAGCCGCCGAACACGACAGAGTGGATCGCGCCGATCCGCGCGCAGGCCAGCATGGCAAATGCGGCCTCGGGAATCATCGGCAGATAGATGGTGACGCGGTCGCCCTTGCGCACTCCGCTTGCCTTCAACGCGTTGGCGAGACGGGAGACTTCCTCATGCAATTCCCTGTAAGTGATGCGGCGCTCTTCATCAGGAGAGTCGCCTTCCCACAGGATCGCAACCTGATCCCCCCGCTCGGCAAGGTGACGATCAATGCAGTTCGCCGCGACGTTGAGTTCGCCGTCCTCGAACCATTTGATGCCGAAGTCCGCTTCGTTGAACGATGTGTTCTTCACCTTGGTAAAGGGCTTGATCCAGTCGAGCCGCTGCGCTTCGCGCTTCCAAAATCCTTCCGGGTTATTTGCCGCCTCTGCATAAAATGCCTGATAGCGGCCCGCATCGACCTTTGCCTTGCTGCTCCATTCCGCCGGAACGGGATAGACATGCGTCATGTGCGCCTCTCCTTTGATCATTCAAAAATCCTTGGCCGGACCTTACGGAACGGCCGGCTCGGTTACACCCTAGACTAAAGTCTAATGCCGTTTCGACCAAGGTCTAAGTATTCATACGGCTCTCGGTAGCCGAAAATCTTTCCCACAATGATTGGGTCGACAGATCCAGCAAGGGAGAGGTGTAATGGCGACGAGAAATAGAACGTTGTTGCTTCTGACGGGAGCCGCGTTGATGGCGATTTCGACATCGGATGCGATAGCCGCGACGCAAAAGGAAGAGGAACTGGAGGCGCGCATCCAGGCACTGGAGAAAGCGTTCGGATCGCTTCAGGGCGAACTGCAGGCAACCAAGGCCGAGAATGCCGAGCTGCGCGGTGCTGTCGCGCAGGCTCAGGCACAGTCGGCACAGGCCGCCGCCGCGATTGAGGAGGCGAAACCGCAACTCGCCGCAGCTTCGCAGGACGGGTTTACCGTCGGCAACGGCTCCACCCGCATAAAGATCGGCGGCTTCCTGAAAACCGTTGCGACATTCAGCAAGTGGGACGACGGGACGGTCGCCGCCAATTCGCTGGGCCGCGACTTCTACTTGCCGCAGACCATACCGGTCGGCGGGGCCTCCACGACCAACAATGATTTCTCCGCCAAGCAAACCCGGCTGTGGCTCAATCTCGACACCAATGTCGCGGGACATACGCTCAAGGGCTATGTCGAAACGGATTTCCAGACTTCAGCCGGGACGCAAGGGTCGGAACGGACCACCAACGGCTATAACCTCGCGTTGCGCCGCGCATGGGTGCAGTTCGACAATCTGACCGTGGGACAGGACTGGTCGACTTTCCAGAATGTGGCGGTGCTTCCCGAAAGTACTGATTTCGTCGGGCCAACCGAAGGTACCGTTTTCGTAAGGCAGCCGCTCATCCGTTACACCCAGAAGCTGAGCGAGATGGCTTCGCTTCAGGTCTCTATCGAAAATGGAGAGACCCAATCCGCCACATCGGCAGGCGTTGTCGAAAATGATCAGGACAAGATGCCCGATTTCGTCGGACGTCTGAATGTGAAAACCGGCAATGCGGATTTCGTTTTGGCTGGTGTGGCGCGCCAGCTTCGCGTCGATAATGGCACAGTGGACGACACTGCATTCGGATGGGGCGTCAGCGGTTCGGGCAAGATCGTGTTCGGTGACAGCAAGCAGCATGATGTGCGGTTCATGGCGACCTATGGTGAAGGTGTCGGACGCTATGTCGGTCTCAACTTTTCGCCGGATGCGATCATCGATGCCGCTGGCAGGCTTCAAACGCCAACCGTGTTTGCCGGCCTTGCCGCGGTTCGCATTGGCCTGTCGCCCAGCGTGCGCACCAACCTGATGCTGGGCTATCAGGATGTCGACTATCCAGGCGGATTTGCGGCGGGCTATTTCGACAATTTCAATGCAGAGGCGATCAGCTATGCCGGCAATATATTCTGGTCTCCCGCCAAGGGCTTCGATCTGGGTGCGGAATATCGTCACGGCCAACGCACCCTGAATGGCGGGGCCAAAGGGCAGCTTGATCGCATCGAATTCGCAGCAAAATACTCGTTCTGAACCATAAAAATAGGAGAGGGCACATGGCAACTACATATGAAGATGCTCCCAAGCATCACGCCTCGACCCAGAATGAAAAACTGGTTATCGGCGCGTCATCGCTTGGTACCGTATTCGAATGGTATGATTTCTACCTGTACGGTCTGCTGGCGAGCTATATCTCGTCGCAATTCTTTTCCGGCGTCAATGAAACGACCGGGTTCATCTTTGCGCTTGCGGCGTTTGCGGCGGGGTTCGCCGTCCGACCGTTCGGCGCGCTGGTATTCGGGCGGATCGGCGACATCGTCGGGCGCAAAAATACCTTCCTCGTGACGATGGGCATCATGGGCCTGTCGACCTTCTCGGTTGGCTTGCTGCCCAGCTATGCGTCAATTGGCGTCGCTGCCCCGATCATTCTGCTGGTCATGCGCCTGTTGCAGGGTCTCGCGCTGGGGGGCGAGTATGGCGGGGCTGCGACCTATGTCGCGGAGCACGCTCCCAAACATAAGCGTGGGCTTTACACCAGCTGGATTCAGACGACGGCGACCTTCGGTCTGTTCGCCGCGCTGTTGGTCGTAATCGGTCTGCGCACCGCCATGGGCGAGGAAAGCTTCGCTGCATGGGGCTGGCGCGTCCCGTTCCTGATCTCGATCATCCTGCTCGGGGTTTCCATGTGGATCCGCCTGCAGCTCAATGAGAGCCCGGTCTTCCAGAAGATGAAGGAGGAAGGCAAAACCTCCAAGGCGCCATTGACCGAAGCTTTCGGCAAGTGGGGCATCTTAAATGGGTTCTCGTCGCGCTGTTGGGTGCGGTCGCGGGGGCAGGCGGTCGTCTGGTATACCGGCCAGTTCTACGCGCTGTTCTTCCTTGAAAAAACGATGAAGGTCGACGGCGCGACGGCGAACATATTGATCGCCATAGCGCTGGCCATCGGCACGCCGTTCTTCGTCTTCTTCGGCTGGCTGTCCGACAAGATCGGTCGCAAGCCGCTGATCATCGGTGGATGCGCTATTGCCGCAGTGGCCTACTTCCCGCTGTTTGGTGCGCTGACGACCGCTGCAAACCCGGCGCTGGCACAGGCGCAGGCGGCGGCTCCAGTGGCAGTGGTCGCGCATCAGGAAGAATGCTCGTTCCAGTTCGACCCTGTCGGCAAGAACAAGTTCGACAAGAACGGATGCGATGTCGCCAAGGCGTATATGGCCAAGACCGGCATCACCTACGCCAATGTCGATGTTCCTTCGGGCACCCAGGCGCAGGTGAAGGTGGGTACCACGGTTTACACCGTTCCTGCCGTCGCAACGATGTCAGGCGATGACAAGAAAGCCGCGATCACGGCGTTTCAGGATGAGCTGAAGGCGGGTCTTGCCGAGGCGGGCTATCCGGCCAAGGCCGACCCTGACCAGATCAACAAACCGGTCGTGGTGGCGATCCTGGTCTTCCTCGTCCTGCTGGTGACGATGGTCTACGGTCCAATCGCCGCGATGCTGGTGGAGCTGTTCCCGAGCCGGATCCGCTATACCTCCATGTCCTTGCCCTATCATATCGGCAATGGCTGGTTCGGCGGCTTCCTGCCGACCACGGCCTTTGCGATGGTCGCGGCAACCGGGAACATCTACTATGGCCTGTGGTATCCGGTGACAGTGGCGGCCCTGACGGTTGTGGTCGGCCTGCTGTTCCTGCCCGAAACCTTCCGCCGCAACATCGATCAATAACATTATTCCCTGGAGAGAAACTGGGGCGGCCACTGCGCCGCCCCATTTTTTGTGCCGCTCCCCTTTTGTGCCGATAGCTGGAGGCGAAATCGCGTCGAGTTGCATTCACGCAGTTCGCCGAATCTGTCACAATAAGAAGATGCCCGTACGTACCTCGCTCCTTTCGCTCACCATCGGTTCGCTTTTCCTCGCCAGTTCCGCCGTTCATGAGAACGTCGCCGAAGCGCAGGAAATCGTGCAGCCCATTCCGCAACAGACAGATAATGAGGACGCGGGGTTTCAGGCCTATCTCAACTCCCTGCGCAGCAAGGCCGCCGCACTCGGCGTTCGCTCCGCCACAATGGATGCGGTTTTCCCGACGCTGAGTTTCAACCCGCGCGTGATCCGGCTCGACCAGTCGCAGCCGGGCGGGTCGTTCGGTTCCCCCATTCCGCCATTCGAGCCCTATCGCCGCAGACATGTCGATGCCGCGCGGATCAGGGGAGGGCAGGTTGCCTACCGCGCCAACCGGAGCAAGCTGGCGCAGATCGAACAGGAAACCGGGGTGCCGGAATCGATCATGGTCGCAATCTTCGGTCATGAAACCAATTATGGCAGCTACACCGGCGATTTCGATCTGCTGCGCTCGCTCGCGACGCTCGCCTATGAAGGGCGGCGACGGTCTTTGTTCGAACCGGAATTCCTCGCGACGCTCAAGATGCTGGACAATGGCGTGCCAAGAAGCCGGCTGGTCGGCAGCTGGGCCGGTGCCACCGGATATCCCCAATTCCTGCCGAGCGTCTATTTGCGGCTGGCGCGAGACGGCGACGGTGACGGCACAGCCGACATCTGGACAAGCGAGGCGGACGCGCTGGCCTCCATCGCCAATTATTTCGTCAAGGCCGGGTGGCGCAAGGGCGTACCATGGGGCATCGCCGTGTCCGTGCCATCCTCGCTCAATCGCGGCGCAATCGCCAATAAAACCGTGCCGCCGCGATGCCCGCGCGTGTTTGAGCGGCACAGCCGGTGGCTCACCATGGCGCAGTGGCGGCAGCTGGGCGTGCGGCCCGCAGGCTCCCAGACCTTGCGCGACGACATATTCGCGACGCTGCTGGAGCCCGATGGGCAGGGGCAGACCGCCTATCTTCTCACCAGTAATTACCGCGCAATTCTGGATTATAATTGTTCGAACTTTTACGCTCTCTCGGTAGGACTGCTCGCCGATGCGGTGGATGACTGATCGAACATGGACGTTGTGCGGGCTGGCGCTCGCGCTCGCTTCGTGCGGAATGGCGGACGGCAAGGAAGAGGGGCGCTCGACACTGGCTGCCTCCACGATAGCGACGACCCGGGTTCCAATGGTGAGCGATATGCCCGTGCGGGTTGGACGTCCCTACAAGGTACGGGGCGTCACCTATAGTCCCGCAGACGATCCGGCCTATGACGAGGTTGGCTATGCCAGCTGGTATGGCGAGGAGCTGGCGGGGAACAGGACGGCCAGCGGCGAGAGATTTCTGCCGACAGGCGTGTCCGCCGCCCATCGAACGCTACCATTGCCCAGTTATGTCGAGGTGACATCGCTCGACACCGGGCGGACTATACTCGTGCGCATCAATGACCGGGGGCCATTTTCTGCCGACCGCCTGATCGACCTGTCGCGTGGCGCGGCCGAACAGCTGGGCATCAGCGGTCATGGCCATGCGGCGGTGCGTGTGCGTCGCGTCGATCCGCCCGCTGAGGACAGCACGCTATTGCGATCGGGAAGACGCGCGGCGGAACGGATGGAAGCGCCGCAAGCCATGTTGCTCGGCCTGCGGCAAATGCTGAATGAAGGGGGCGGGGCTGTCGAACCGGAGTTTGCGACGCAGCGCTCCACCGATTATTCGGCGAGCCTGCCCGCTTTGCCCGCCGGGAAAGCCTATGTGGTTCAGGCTGCAGCCTTCTCTTCCGAGCATCGGGCGGGCGAGGCGGCGGATCGCATCGGTGGGTTTGTGACGCAGTCCGGGGACGTGTGGCGCGTTCGTCTGGGGCCTTTCACCGACGCGGCTTCGGCGCGACAGGGCGTTCAACAAGCCGCAGCGTCGGGCTTTCAAGATGCGCGTATCATGGTAAACGACTGAACGCGTTGCCGCTTGGATTCGAATAGGTCTTGAGAGTTTGATGAAAAAATTTTTCGCCGCCGCTTCACTGATTGCGCTCACCCTTTCTCCTGTGGCGGCCAGCGCGCCAAGTTACGATACTTCTGCGCCGATCGCGTACATGAAGGATCTGTCGTCGGGAGCGGTGCTGCTCGACAAGAATGGCGAAAAGCGCATTCCGCCTGCATCTATGGCGAAGATGATGACCGCGCATGTCGCGTTCCGCCTCATCCAGATGGGCGACCTGAAACTCGATCAGAAATTCACCGTTCGCCCGGAAACCTGGCAGAAATGGCACGGCCCACAGGCTGGATCGACGATGTTCCTGTCCCCCAATGAACAGGTTTCGGTTGAAAACCTGCTACACGGCATCGTGACGCTGTCCGGCAATGACGCCTGCGTCGTTCTGGCCGAGGGCATTGCCGGTACCGAGCAGGCGTTCACCGACCTGATGAACAAGGAAGCCGAGCGCCTGGGCATGACGGACAGCCATTTTGGCACCAGCAATGGCTGGCCCGATGAGGGCGTAACCTATGTGACGGCGCGCGATCTGGTGACGCTGGCCAAGGCGACCATCGAGGAGACGCCCTCGCTCTATACGAAGTTTTACAGCGTCGGCTCGTTCACATGGGGACAGACGATGAGCGGCAATGCGATCAAGCAGGATAACCGCAACCCTATATTGGGCAAGATCGACGGCGCGGATGGCCTCAAGACGGGCCATACATCGGAAGCAGGCTATGGCTTCACCGGGTCTGCCATTCAGGATGGCCGCCGTCTCGTCATGGTCGTCGCAGGTCTCGACAGCTATAATGGCCGCATACAGGAATCCGTGCGGTTCATGGACTGGGGCTTCAAGGCGTGGAAGGCAAACAGGCTGTTCACGCAGGGCGAGACCGTCGAAACGGCCGAAGTGCAATTGGGGAGCGCAACCACGGTGGCTCTGGTCGCGCCGCGCGACCTCGCCGTAACGGTGCCGCGCACCGCATCAGGCAGCATCAGCGCGAAGGTCGTCTATAACGGCCCAATCTAGGCACCCATCGCCAAGGGGCAGGAAATCGCGCAGCTCGTTATTTCGACCGACGATACCGAAGCGCAGATATTGCCGCTGGTCGCTGGAGAGGCCGTGAGCGAAGCCGGGTTCTTCGGGCGGCTGTGGAACGGCCTGAAATCCTTTTTCGGGTGAGCGGGGAAGGCACAGTCCGGGGACGTTTCATTACGCTGGAAGGCGGGGAGGGCGTGGGGAAATCCACGCAGCTCCGCCTGCTGGGCGAGGCCTTGCGAAAGCGTGGGCTTGAGGTGGTGGAGACCCGCGAACCGGGTGGAACACCGGGCGCAGAGGCGATACGCGGCCTTCTGTTGAGCGGTGAGGTCGATCGCTGGAATCCGCGGGCCGAAGCGCTGCTGTTCGCCGCTGCACGCTCCGACCATGTCGAGCGCGTCATCCGGCCCGCATTGGAACGCGGCGCATGGGTGCTGTGCGACCGCTATGTCGACAGCAACCGCGCCTATCAGGCAGGAGCCAGCGGACTGTCCGATGATGACATCATGGCCGCGCATAAGGTAGGCTCCAACGGCCTGATGCCGGAGCGCACGCTTCTGCTAACGTTGCCGGTTGATGAGGCTGCCCGACGTGCCTCCATCCGCGATGCTGGACAGGCGGATCGCTTCGGCGCGCGCGGCAAGGATTTCCACGAACGCGTCGCCGGTGCCTTTTTGAGATATGCAGAGCATGAACCGGAGCGTTTTCGCCTGATCGATGCTTCGCAAGCGCCCGATGCCGTCGCTGACCAGATCGAAACGGCGCTATCGGATCTTCTGCCATGAGTGCTATTTTCGGCCATGATGCCGCCCGGCGCGAAATTCTTGATGCGGCCATCGGCGGCCATTTGCATCATGCGTGGATACTCGCCGGACCGAGGGGCATCGGCAAGGCCAGTCTGGCGCGAGAGGTCGCGCTGATCCTGCTGGCTGGCGAAGAGCGCGCCGGCGCTGTCTCCTCCGGGCACCAATCCGCGCACCTGTTCGAGGCTGGCACCCATCCCGATTATGCAGAGCTTGCGCGCATCGAGAAGGATAATGGCGATGTTGCCCGCAATATCAGCATCGATCAGGTGCGCGGGCTCGGCCGCCTGCTCGCGACGGCGCCTTCGGTTTCGCAGCGCCGCGTGGTTCTGATCGATGCGGCCGACGATATGGAGCGTGGGGCGGCCAACGCACTGCTGAAAAACCTTGAGGAACCGCCTCGGAATTTCGTTTTCCTGCTCGTGAGCCACGCGCCATCGCGGCTGCTGCCGACGATCCGGTCACGCTGCCGCATGTTGCGCCTGTCTCCGCTTGGCGAACAGGACATGACATCCGCGCTGCGCCACGCGGCCCCGGATATGAGCGACAAGGAGCGGGATGAACTCGTGCGAATGGGCGCAGGCTCCCCCGGCAATGCGCTCGGCATGGCGGGACTGGGTATCGAAGAGATGATGGCGACGCTTGGCCGCATCGCGACCACGGGAGACGCCACCAACGCAGAGCGCATTGCTCTGGCAAAATCGCTGTCGACCAAGAGCGCGCGGCCCCGCTATGAGGCGTTTCTTGCCCGCGCACCCGGCTTCATTGCACAGCGTGCGAGAGAACTGGAAGGACAGCCTCTCGCCGACGCCATTGCCGCGTGGGAAAAGGCGCGCGATCTCGCCGCGCAGGCGGTGCCGCTATCGCTCGATCCCGCCGCGACCATCTTCGAACTGTGCACATATGTGGCGATGCTTGCCCGACAGCCCGCTGACGCCGCCGCCTAACAATGCTCTTGGCGTCATGCTGCACTGCGGCTAGACAGGCGCCCTATATTCCATCGCGAAAAGCACCCAATCGAACGAGTTTTCATGGCCAAGCCCTACACGATAACCACCGCCATATCCTATCCCAATGGTCGCCCGCATATCGGCCATGCCTATGAAGCGATCGCTACTGACGCGTTCGCACGGTTTCAGCGGATGATGGGCCGCGATGTATTTTTCCAGACCGGCACGGATGAGCACGGCCTGAAGATGGCGCAAACGGCCCGTGGCAAGGGCATTAGCCCGCGTGAGCTTTCCGATGAAATGTCATCCTATTTCAAGGATATGGATGACAAACGTAATATATCATATGATCGATTCATTCGCACCACCGAACCCGATCATCATCGCGCCAGTCAGG
>CAYGOH010000085.1:0-2953 GCA_964351385.1 uncultured Sphingobium sp.
CACGCGTGCGGCTGAAGGTCGACACGATCTGGCTGACTATGCCTAAGCCCGGCAGGATCATGATGTACACTTCAGGGTGTCCGAAGAACCAGAACAGATGCTGGTACAACTCCGGATCGCCACCGGCGAGACCGTCATAGAACACGGTGCCGAAGTTACGATCGGTCAGCAACATCGTGATGGCGGCAGCGAGTACCGGCAATGCGAGCAGGAGCAGGAACGCCGTCACCAGCACCGACCATACGAACAGCGGCATTTTATGCAGGGTCATGCCCGGCGCACGCATGTTGAAGATCGTCGTGATGAAGTTGACCGCGCCCAGGATCGAGCTGGCGCCCGCAATGTGGAGCGACAGGATTGCAAGGTCGACAGCAGGTCCGGGCGAACCGCTGGTCGAAAGCGGCGCATAGACCGTCCAGCCCGTACCGGCACCATTACCCAAACCGCCGGGAACGAAGGTCGAACCCAAAAGCAGCGCAAAAGCGGGGATCAGCAGCCAGAAGCTGATATTGTTCATGCGCGGAAACGCCATGTCCGGCGCGCCGATCATGATGGGAACGAACCAGTTGCCGAAGCCGCCGATGATGGCAGGCATCACCATGAAGAACACCATGATCAGGCCGTGCGCCGTGATCAGCACGTTCCACAGATGATATGCCTGATCAAGCGTGGCATCGGGGCCGTCCATGATCTGCGCCCAGCCATGGAGATACTGAATGCCCGGTTCCGCGAGTTCCACGCGCATAAGGCCGGAAATCGCGCCCCCGATAACCCCCGCCATGATGGCGAAGATCAGGTAGAGCGTACCGATATCCTTGTGGTTGGTCGACATGAACCAGCGGGCGAAGAAGCCCGGCTTATGGTCGGCATCATGATGATCGTGCGCGTGCGCGTCGGCTGCAATCGTCGTCATATCTTCGGACCCTTATTTCAAATCTTTGCAGGCGCGGCGGTGTCGCTCGCGGCGGCCTGAGACGTTTCCTCACCCTCTCCGGCCGGCGTTCCGCCCTGTGAACGGACCCACTGGTCGAACTGCGCAGGCGGCAATGCCTCGATCGCGATCGGCATGAAACCATGCTTCACACCGCACAATTCCGAACACTGTCCATAATAGACACCCGGCTTGTCGATCGTGAAGCTCTTCTCATTCAGGCGTCCCGGTACGGCATCCATCTTTACCCAGAGCGAGGGCACCGCAAAACTGTGGATCACATCAGCAGCGGTAATGATCAGCTTGATCGGACGACCCGCAGGCAGAACGAGCCGGTTATCCGCCGCCAGCAGATAGGGTTCGCCATTTTCCAACGCCTTTTCGGGCGGCAGCAGGTTCGAAACATATTCCGGAATACCCTCGTCGGGATATTCATAGCCCCAATACCACTGATACCCTGTTACCTTGACGGTCAGCGCATCCTTGGGCGCAGGCTTGTATTGTTCGGCGATCAAGCCGATCGACGGCACCGCAATAATCAGCAGGATGATAACCGGAACAACAGTCCAGACGATCTCGATAACCGTATTGTGAGAGGTTTTCGACGGGTTCGGATTTGCCGCACGGCGATACCGAACCATGATATAAAGCATCAGTGCCAGCACGAAGAGCGAGATTACCGTAATAATCGGCAGCAGCAGCGCATCATGGATCCAGCGCGCTTCGCGCCCGGTCGGTGAGAATTGCTCCTGCAGCGTGAGTTCGCCCGCGCGCGGCATGCCGATACCTTCCGTCGGCTTCATGCGCGCAGGCGCGGCAACCGCTTCCTCCTGCGCCGTTGCCGCATTATCTCCGGCGGCGATAGCCGAATCAGCAGGAGCAGCTGCGGCATCCTGCGCCACGGCCTGGCCCTGACCGACGACCGCCGGCGCAACAGCCAGCAATCCCGCGATAACCAATGATCTCAGAATATTCATAAGCGTCTCGATACCCCGTACCCCAGAGCGTTCCCGGCGCAGCAACACGCGTCAGCGGAACGCTCAACTGCCGGGCTTATAGGCATGCTTTTCAGGAGGCTCAAGCGCCAAAACCGTGATTTTCTTCAAGGTTGCAAGCGCGCAAGAACCCCCCTATCTGGCCCTGCGTATCGTAACTTGGATTTCGGTGATGAGCGAAGACACTATATTGACGGAATTTCGGGCGGCGGGGGCGTTGCTGGAAGGGCATTTCATACTTTCATCCGGCCTGCACAGCGCCAATTACCTGCAATGCGCGCGCGTGCTTATGAATCCGGACCGGGCTGCGGACATGGCGCGCCGTCTCGTCCAAAAGCTTCCGCGCGAGCTGCGGTCGGAAATCGACCTCGTCGTATCGCCTGCCATGGGCGGCCTCATTATCGGCCATGAAATGGGCCGTGCGCTGGGCGTCGACGCGATCTTTCTTGAACGGCCCGATGGCGAATTTATGCTGCGGCGCGGATTCGAGATCGAGCAGGGGCAAAAAATCCTGCTGGTCGAGGATGTCGTGACGACCGGATTGTCTTCGCGTCAGGCGATGGATGCCATCCGCGCCCAAGGCGGCTTGGTGCTGGCAGAGGCTGCGCTGGTGGACCGGTCCGCCGGCGAAGCGGATCTCGGCATTCCGTTCTACCCCCTCATATCGCTCAATTTCCCGACATTTGAGGAAAAGGATATTCCTGCTGAGCTGGCCGCCGTTCCCGTGACGAAGCCGGGAAGCAGGAAGGACTAGGTCGTTGACCGGCGCCCTGCCCCTGCGACTAGGCGTCAATATCGACCATGTCGCAACGATCCGCAATGCGCGTGGGGGCGACCACCCTGATCCTGTGCGGGCTGCGGAAATCGTCTCGGCGGTTGGCGGCGATGGGATAACGGCGCACCTGCGCGAGGATCGTCGGCATATCAGGGATGCCGATATTGCGCGCATTCAGGCGGCGACCAGCCTGCCGCTCAACCTCGAAATGGCAGCCACCGACGAGATGGCGGACATCGCGCTGCGGCACAA
>CAYGOH010000085.1:2963-4748 GCA_964351385.1 uncultured Sphingobium sp.
GCCGCATGCCGCCTGCATCGTGCCGGAAAAGCGCGAGGAACGCACGACCGAAGGCGGGCTCGATGCAGCAGGCCAGCATAATCAGCTCGCTCCCTTGGTGGCGCGCCTGTCGGACGCGGGCATCCGCGTCTCGCTGTTCATAGAGCCCGATCCGCTCCAGATCGAAGCGGCGTTGCGCCTGAAGGCGCCCGTCGTCGAATTTCACACCGGACGCTATGCACATCTGGGACTCGACAATGACCGGGCCGGAATGGAGACAGAGCTGAAACGCATCGCCGATGCCGCCGCGCTCGCCGCGAAGAACGGGATCGAACCGCATGCTGGGCACGGCCTGACATATGAAAATGTACAGCCGATCGCCGCCATTCCGCAAATTCGAGAGCTGAATATCGGGCATTATCTGGTCGGCGAGGCGATATTCATCGGGCTGGAAGAGAGCGTACGGCGCATGCGCGCGCTGATGGACGCTGCGCGATGATCATCGGCCTAGGATCGGACCTGTGCAATATCGAGCGCGTTACGAAAGTGCTCGAACGGCATGGCGAACGATTTGAAAAACGCGTGTTTACCGAGGTTGAGCGGGCCAAGGCGGCAAAACGTCCTTTCACGAAAGCGGGCACCCTCGCCAAGCGCTTCGCCGCCAAGGAGGCATTCTCAAAAGCAGTCGGCACCGGCTTCAATCGCGGCGTGTTCATGAAGGACATCGGCGTCGTCAACGCGGCATCAGGTGCCCCGACACTGGCATTGACGGGCGGCGCAGCCGAGCGCCTGGCAGCAATGACCCCTACCGGTCATCGGGCCGTCGTTCATCTGACGCTCACCGACGATCATCCATGGGCACAGGCATTCGTGATCATCGAAGCATTGCCTGTGAAAGATTAGCCTCGGATTGATAATGAGCGAACAGGCCCAACCAGAAATAATGCCCATCGACGGCGGTTCGGACGACAAGCTCGCCGTCAATTGGTGGAACGAGTTGAAGAGCATCACCGTCCTGCTGATTGCCGTGCTGGCCTTCCATAGCTTCGTGGCCAAGCCTTTTTACATTCCATCCGAATCGATGATGCCGGTCCTGCTGAAAGGCGACCGCCTGGTCGTCAGCAAATTCCCCTATGGCTGGTCCTATGTATCGCCGACCATCCCGAACCCTGCGGCCATTTTCCGCAGCGTGGTCCTGCGAATACCGGACCAGAACTGGGGAGAAACACTGCCCTTCATCAAGGGGCGCATTTTCGGCCGCGTGCCGGAGCGCGGGGATATCGTGATTGTGACGCCACGCCACAGCAATGAAGACTATATCAAGCGCGTAATCGGTCTGCCCGGCGACGTGATCGAGGTGCGCGCGGGCTAAGTGATCCTGAAGGGACGGGCCCTGCCCCAACGAACCATCGCGCCGCTTCTGGTGCCGGTCGATGCCAACGCGCCGTGCCCGTCCGATCAGTTTCCGGGCGCTCTGACGATCAAGCAGGATGGCACACGTGCATGCGCGCTGCCGGTGCGTCAGGAATATCTGCCCAATGGCAGGCATTATACGATCATCGACGTGGGACCCAGCCCGCTCGACTGGTATGGGCCGGTGCGCGTGCCCAAGGGTGAGTTGTTCCTGATGGGCGATAATCGCGACAACAGCGCGGACAGCCGTGCATCGCTCGCACAGCGCGGGCTCGGCGGCCCGGTACCGATTGAATCGATCGGCGGGCGGGCGGAATTCATCACCTTCTCGGTAGACGGAACGACAACGCTCAATCCGGTGAGCTGGTGGAACGGGTTCCGCTCAGGGCGCGC
>CAYGOH010000085.1:4758-8517 GCA_964351385.1 uncultured Sphingobium sp.
CAGGCAACAGCCTGCATCCCGCCGAGTGATCATCAGGTAATTATGGAAATTGCGCCTGGGTCACAGGCATCAGCGCGTCGGCTTACTGCTCGCCCTCGCGCATCTGCTGCATCTGCGCCTGCATCTCCATGATTTCCGCGCGCGATTTAAAATCGACCAGCGTGACATCGAAAATCAGCACCGAGTTGGCCGGGATCGGCCCGCCTTCGGGCACCTGATCGCCATAGGCCAGTTCAGGTGGAATGAAAATCTGATACTCGCCGCCGCGCTTCATCAGCTGCAGCGCTTCCGAGAAGCCGGGAACGACGCCATCGACCGGCATCGCTGTCTGTTCGCTCTTGTCGAACTCCGTGCCGTCGATCAGCGTACCGCGATAGGACACCAGCGCTACGTCGCCAGACTTCGGGCTCTCGCCCTCGCCATCCTTGATGACCTTGTACTGCAGGCCACTATCGGTCGTGATGACACCCGCTTCACCGGCATTGTCCGCCATGAAGGCCGCAGGAGACGCCGCCATGCCCTGCATGCCAGCCCATGAAAGGCCCGCTGCGCTCAATGCGACGATACCGACACCGATCCACAGGCGGGATAGCGATCCCTTGGCAATCGGACGAAGCGGAACGGCTGTGACGGACATGAGCGCAGTCCTATGTGTTATTTATGAAGGTGAAGGCGGGGCAGATTCATGCCCCACCCAGTCGCGATCAACGAATGCCGTCGCGTTCCATACGCTTGCGCTCCAGCTTGCGGGCGCGACGCACGGCAGCGGCCTTTTCGCGGGCGCGCTTTTCCGAGGGCTTTTCGTAGTGACGGCGCAGCTTCATCTCCCGATAGACACCTTCGCGCTGCAGCTTCTTCTTGAGCGCGCGAAGCGCCTGATCGACATTGTTGTCGCGAACGATGATTTGCATAAGGCCGTACAACTCCAATCTACACCGGTCGGGCGAGCATTTCGCTCACATCACAACCACAAAAGCGAAAAAACATTTGCGCCGCGAACTTCAGTCCGCGTCGTGATGCGCGGGCCTCTATCAGCGATGGAGGTTAACATCAAGCTTAAACCACCCACTTCCGGCTGGAGTTGTCCTGACCGTGCTGGCATACAGTATGAATGACCAAGTTCACCGTGAACGACCGGCCGGTTCACTACCGGATGGATCCAGATACTCCGCTGTTATGGGCGCTGCGAGACGCCTCGAACCTGACCGGAACCAAATATGGGTGCGGGACTGGCGACTGCGGGGCGTGCACTGTCGATGTCGACGGACAGGCCATTCGATCCTGCCGGATATCGATCGCGGATTGCGAAGGTCGCTTCGTTACAACGATTGAGGCGCTTTCTACGGACCGGAGCCACCCGGTTCAACAGGCTTGGGTGGCCGAAAACCTGCCGCAATGCGGATATTGCCAGCCCGGTATGATCATGGCGGCTTCCGTCCTGCTGGCGCGCACCCGTCACCCCAGCGATGATCAGATCGACAAGGCGATCACCAACATCTGCCGCTGCGGCACCTATCCACGTATCCGCGCCGCCATCCGCCGGGCCGGCAAGATCATGGACGGTGATGAGAAGATATCTGCCGCGCCTCCGCCCGGTATTTCTCCCGAAGACGCCGCCCGCGCCATACCCGCCCTCAGGGAACCGTGATCCTGGGCCGGAAATGCGAGTGACCAAAAATTGCTGGCTGCTGAACCGGCGGTTCAGAAATGCGTCATGCCGATTCGGGTAAACCGGGTTCATGACGGGACAAAAGGGTCCCAGGGACAGGATTGATGCCATGATGAAACATTGGATGATAGCGAGCCTGATGGGCGCAACCGTGTTGAGCGGCGTTGCATCGACGAGCGCTTCTGCCGCTGACGCCAGCGCGCAGCGCTGGGGCGACAGGCGCGGTGGAGATGATCGCGGAAGCTCAAACCGAGGAAATAACGGCCGCTGGAATGCTACGCAAAATCGCAGCGACCAGAACCGCACCCGCGCGAGCGAATATCGCACCCAGGCGGTCGAGCGGGCTCCACAGCGCGTCGAGAATCGTACAGAGCGTCGCGTCGAGCGCCGGGGCGAAAACCGGGACATACGCTCCGAACAGCGGCAGGTTCGCCGCGATGTTCGTCAGGACGTCCGGGAGGACCGGCGCGCGCAATCAAGCGCGGCAGTGCGTCAGATGCGAACCGACCGGCGAGGCAGCGATGATCGCAACCGGTCCTATGGCAGCAAGAATGAATGGCTGCAGGATCGCGATCGTCGCGAGGCCGCTCGCGACCGCGACCGCCGCGACCGGGGCTATCGTGACCGGGACTATCGTGACCGGGACCACCGCGATTATCGCCATCGCGACTATCGCGACAACGACAGACGCAACAGTTGGTCACGCAATCGCTATGACTGGAATGACAATTGGCGGCGCGACAAGCGCTACGACTGGAAAAAATATCGCAGCAAATATCGCGATCGGTATCGCTACCGCTATTATGCGCCGCGCGGCTGGGGCTATGGCTATCGCCCCTTCTCGATCGGCATAACGCTCTGGAGCGGGCTCTATTCCAGCCGGTACTGGATCAACGACCCCTATTATTACCGGCTGCCGCCCGCATATGGGACGCTGCGCTGGGTCCGTTATTATGACGATGCACTGCTCGTCGATATCCGGACGGGCTATGTGGTAGACGTCATCAACAATTTCTTCTGGTGATCTCCTCTCTTTTGCCAGAAGCCGGGCCGGGGCAGCGCTGCCCCGGCTTTTCCATAGCGGCATGACCCGCTAAACCGACCCAATGTTGTTTCGCAAAAAGCCTGACACGCCGGATATTGACGACGGCGACCGCCCCTCCTCCCACCGCGCCAAAATCGGCAAGCGCGTTGCGGCAAAGTTGGCGCGCAATCCGATGGTCAGCAGGATCGAAAGCGAAAAAATCGACCTCTTCGTCCGGCGCGAATTTCTGAGCGTAGAAGAGTGCGCCCACATGCGCGCGATGATCGATGCGGGCGCGCAACCTTCCAAATTATTTTCGGGTACCCAGCAACCGGAATATCGCACCAGCCATAGCTGCAATGTCGACCCTGAAGACCCACTGATCCGTGAAATAGACACGCGGATCGCCGGGTTGATGGGCGTCGATAAGGGCACCGGCGAAACCATACAGGGCCAACGCTACACGTTGGGGCAGGAATATCGCCATCATTGGGACTATTTTCCCGTCAATGACACTTATTGGCCGCATATGCGCAAGCTCGGCGGTCAGCGGTGCTGGACGGCGATGATCTATCTGTCCGACGTCGACTCAGGCGGCGAAACGCATTTTCCCTATGCGGGCATATTGGTGCCGCCGGCAGAGGGCACGATCATCGCATGGAACAACCTGCTACCCGACGGCGCGCCCAACGCCGATACGCTGCATGCAGCTCTGCCTGTCAAGGCGGGAACCAAATATGTGGTCACCAAGTGGTTCCGGTAACGCGCATCGCCTGCCAAATATGAATGAATGTTCATCAGGTCACATTATAACGCTTTCATTTTACTGAATTATCCGTTCTCGACGCATTCAGGACGAATCGCCCAATATGATTTCATCGAACGGAGTTTCCGGTCGGTCGAATTGGAATATCGGGAGATTGAAGATGCGAAATATTGTATTGACTGCCCTGATGGCCGCGTCCGCTCTGTCGGCCGCCGTTGTCCCCGCCACAGCCTCGGCGCAATCCCGCGGCGAAGTGCGCGAGAGCTATCGCGACTTGCAGGAAGAGCGCAGGGACTTGCG
>CAYGOH010000085.1:8527-9592 GCA_964351385.1 uncultured Sphingobium sp.
CGACCGCCGCGACATACGCGAAGAACGCCGTGATGTGGCTCGCGCCGAGCGAGAATATTCAAAGGATCTGCGCGACTATCGCCGGGCACACCGCAATGTGTACAAGCGCGGCAAATGGAACGCTCCGTTCCGCTATCGTCAGTGGGATCGGGGCGCGCATATAGGCCGAACCTATTATTCGTCGCGCTATTATCTGAATGATCCGTGGCGCTATCGCCTGCCTGCAACGCATCGGTATGAGCGTTGGGTGCGGCATTATGACGATGTGTTGCTGGTCGATGTCCGCAACGGTCGCGTGATCACGGCGTATCACAACCTCTTCTTTTAACAGAAGAAGCTTCTAGAATTCGGCGTCCGGTTTGCCTGTCAGGCCGGACGCCGGTTTTTATGCGCCCAGCGCCTGTGCAATCAGCTTTCTGCTGTTTTCGATACCGTACAGGGCGATGAAGCTGCCCATGCGCGGGCCTTGATCCGCACCCAGCAACGTCTGGTACAACGCCTTGAACCAATCACGCAGCTGCTCGAACCCATAATGCGGGTCCTTTCCGATCTCATACACGATCGTCTGAATGTCCTCAGCCGGCGCATCGTCGGGTAGTGCCGCCAGCTGCGCGTCCAGCTCGCGTAGCGCCCGTGCTTCGTTTTCGTCGGGCGCCCGGCGTTTGAGCGTCGGCGCGATGAAATCGCGATTATAGGCCAGCGCATTCGCGACGAGCCCTGCAAGTTGCGGATAGCTTTCCGGCGAAGCGCCCGGCACATAATTGCCGAGATAGCCCCAAACGCGCTCCTCGGTCGCCTCTGCCCCCATCACGCCGACAAGATTGAGCAGCAGGCCGTAACTCACCGGCAGAGCCTGCGTGGGTACATCGCCATTATGGATGTGATACACCGGATTGCCGAGCTTCTTGTCGGTAGCCTGATCGACATAATTGCCGCGAAACTGCTCATATTCATCGACCGCGCGCGGAATCACGCCGATGTGGAGCTGCTTGGCGCTCTTGGGTTCGCGATAGGCATAGAAGGCGAGGCTTTCCTCGCTGCCATAGGTCAGCCATTCCTCCAGAG
>CAYGOH010000086.1:0-5506 GCA_964351385.1 uncultured Sphingobium sp.
TCCGTCCAATCTCCGCCAAGCATGCTCAAGCTTCACGATTTTTGCAACAGAGCCACCGATGCCAACCGGATCGCTGCCGCCATTAACCTGCGGGTCCGCCAGCTTGAAGCGCAGGGAATCACCGGGATCGCGCTGGCCAATCATATGATCGGCCACATGCAGGACCTGCACGCCATCTACACCACTGCAAGCGACCGGGCGTTACGCGATCTGTGTGACCGCTTTCCCGGGTTTGAGCGTTATGCCAGAATCATGGAGGAGGTTTCGGAACGGAACCAGGCCATGATGGCCTCCGGCAGCCATCCCCATGGCGATTTACCCGAGTTGCCTGAGCCCATGAAAGCAAAGCTCGTGCACGTGCTGCGCGCTGCCGCCGAACTCGAGCGAGAGGCCCAGGCAGCCGTTGATGGTCGCACAGGCGACCTGTCGGAGCGATTGACGGAGTTGAGGCGAAGTTGGGCCGACGGCTGCGCGCGATTAGTATCCGAATTCAAATCCTCGGATTTACCGCTCGGTTCCCAGGCTTTGGTGGAACAGGTGCTCAAGGCGACAGCAGAAAGAATTTGCAAGGCGGTGGAAAACCGTAGCGCAGCCTGATCGCCGGAAACCGATGCCGGGACCGCCAGGAAAACGAGCGGTTTTCTCGCGGTCGGGCGATGCCGCTTCCGGCTGCCCGAAAACAGCAAGAAAACCCGTTGTGAAAACCAGCGCCATCTTGCACCATGCCGGTGATCTTTTCTGGCGGGGTACGCATTGCTCATCGGCTATATCCGGGTGTCCAAGTCGGACGGCACGCAAACGCTGGAGCCGCAGCGCGACGCACTGTTCGCGGCCGGCATCGATCCATCCCGCATCTATGAGGATATGGCCTCGGGTCGGCATGATGCCCGGCCGGGACTCACCGCCTGCCTGAAGGCGCTCCAGCCAGGCAACACGCTCGTCATCTGGAAGCTCGACCGGCTCGGTCGCGATCTGCGTCACCTCGTGACGACGGCGGAGGATCTCCGGTCGCGCGGGGTCGGGTTGAAGGTCCTGGCCGGTGCCGGCGCGCAGATCGACACAACGTCTGCCAATGGCCGTCTCGCTTTCGGCATCTTCGCGGCGTTCGCCGAGTTCGAGCGCGAGTTGATCGCCGAGCGCACCCATGCCGGCCTTGCTGCGGCGCGCGCGCGCGGTCGCATGGGCGGTCGGCCGCGCAAGATGAACCGGGCGACGCTGACGATGGCGATGGCGGCGATGTCCGATCGGGGTGCCGTCGCAGCCGATGTCGCCAAGCGGCTCGGAATCACGACCACCACGCTCTATGTCTACGTCAACGGCGACGGCACTCCCAAGGCGCCGGGGCAGGCGTTGCTCGATGCTGGTCCCAGTCGGCAACTACAAAGCCAGGCTGCGTAATGAGCGCGGGCGTCACGGTCCCCATTGAGGCGATCGTGACGCTCCGGCGTCGATTGGCGGCACTTCCGGCGAGGCATCCTGAGCGGCAGCCGCTGATGGCATCGACCGCCGAACTCTACGATATCAGCCGCGCCACGCTCTACCGGCTGTTGCGCGGCGAGAGGCGTCCGAAGGACGCGCACCGCGCCGATCGTGGTCTGTCGCGGACGATGCCTGCCGACGAGATTGAGTGGTGGTGCGAGGTCGTCGCGGCGATGAAGAGCCGCACGACCAACCGGCAGGGTCGTCGCCTCTCGACGAAACGTATCCTCGAAATCGTCACTGAACACGGCGTCGAGACCCCCGATCGCGGTCTGGTGAAGCTGCCGTCAGGGCGCTTGGCGGCCTCGACGCTCAATCGCCACATGCGGCAACGCGGGTACGACACCGAGCGGATGACGCGCGAGCCGACTGCGGTGCGCTATCAGGCCGAACGCGCCAACATGCTCTGGCATTTCGACATGAGCCCGTCGGACCTCAAACAGTTGAAAGCCCCGACCTGGATCGATCCCGATCGGGGCGGCGCACCGACGCTGATGCTGTTCTCGGTGGTCGATGACCGGTCGGGCGTCGTCTATCAGGAATATGCGCTGGTTTACGGCGAGGATGCCGAGGCGGCGCTGCGCTTCCTGTTCCGGGCGATGGCGCCGAAGGAGGACAATCCCTTCGAAGGCATTCCGGAGAACATCCAGCTCGATGGCGGCCCGGTCGGCAAATCGAGCGTGTTCAAGCGGGTCATGGAATGTCTCGGGATCACCGTCACCCCGCACATGCCGGCAGGGTCGGACGGACGCCGCACTACCGCGCGCGCCAAAGGCAAGGTCGAGCGACCGTTCCGCACCGTCAAGGAAGCGCACGAGACGCTGTACCACTTCCACGAACCCACCAGTGAGGAAGAGGCCAATCGCTGGCTGGCCCGCTACATCGCCACCTACAACGGTGGCGATCATCGTCGCGAGCCGCATTCCCGGATCGACGACTGGCTCGGGCATCTGCCCGACGGCGGCATTCGCGCCATGTGCGGTTGGGAGCGCTATTGTGCATTCGCCCGCGAGCCCGAACGCCGCAAGGTCGGGCTCGACTGCCGCCTGACCGTCGCTGGCGTTACCTATGAGGTCACGTCCGAGGTGGCCGGCGAAACGGTCGTCGTCTGGTGGGGGCTGTTCGACCAGGAGCTATGGGTTGAATATGGCGACGAGCGGTACGGACCGTTCGATCCGGTCGGAGGGCCGGTGCCGCTGCATCGCTACCGCAAACATCGCAAGAGCCGGCGTGAGATTCGCGCGGATCGGGTTGATGCGCTGGCAACGAAAATCGGGATTCCCCGCTCGGTCCTGACGGGCGAGAATGACATCGTGGTGATCGGTCGCAAGCCTGCCGATGGGATCGCGCCTGTGCCGGCCCGGCCATTTGCCGATCCCGACCCGTTCGGCGAACTCACCTTCGCCACGCCGCTCAAGGCACGCTTCGCCATATCCGAGGAGTTGCGCCTGCCCCTGGGCGGGCTTTGCGAGGAGGACCGCGCCTTCATCGACGCGCTGCTCGCGCGCACGCTCTCCAGGCCCGAGGTGATGGAAGAAATCCGCAGGCGATTCCCGCCCGGCCATAGACGGAGCGGCTGATGCAAACCGAGGTAATGCGCTATTACGGACTGGCCCGGCCTCCGGTCGATCTCGGCTTCTTCGAGACCGAGCATCATGCCCAGCTCACCCATGATCTGAAGACTGCGATTAATGGCGGACGCCTAGTTGCGCTCACCGCCACCATCGGCTCGGGCAAGACCGTGCTGACGCGGCGACTGCGCGAAGAGCTGGAGCGCGAGGGGCGCGTGATCGTGTCGCGCGCGCTCAGCCTGGAGAAGGCCAAGATATCGGTACCGCTGTTGGTCGCGGCCCTGTTCTACGACCTCTCGTCGGAGAAGACCGTCTCGATCCCCAGCCAGTCGGAACGGCGCGAACGCGATTTGCAGGAGCTGTTCCGCAAGGCCAAGCGGCCGGTCGCACTGTTCGTCGACGACGCGCACGACCTCCATCCCAAAACGCTGACCGCGCTCAAGCGCCTCGTCGAGCTTGTCACCGAGGGCGGCGGTCAACTTGCCGTGATCCTCGTCGGCCATCCAAAGCTGCGCAACGACCTCAAGCGCCCTCTTATGGAGGAAATCGGCGATCGGACGACGGTGTTCGAGTTTGGCGGTCTGCGCGACCGTCAGCGCGATTACATCGACTGGGCGCTGCGCACTGCGCTGTCGCCGGGGATTGAGCCCGATGCCGTGCTGACCGAGGATGCCGCGATCCTGCTCGCCGCCAAGCTCAAGACCCCGCTCCAGATCGGCCGTCATCTTGTGCGGGCGTTCGAGGCAGGGTTCGAGGCCAGCGTGAAACCGATCGACGCCGCGACCGTCGAGGGTGTGCTTTCACGCCAGATCGACGACCTCGAACCTCAGCTTACCCGCCACGGCTACGACACGAAGAGCCTGGCGGACCAGTTCTACGCCAAGCCGGCGGAAATCCGCCAATTGCTCCGGGGCGGACTCGACCCGGCTCGTGCGCGCGAACTGACCGACGATATGCGAGCAGCAGGATTGCCGCTTTGACCGCCGTGTCCGCGATCCTGCGCCCATCGCCGAACATCTCACGTCCGTC
This sequence comes from uncultured Sphingobium sp., assembly GCA_964351385.1. Classification (GTDB taxonomy): domain Bacteria; phylum Pseudomonadota; class Alphaproteobacteria; order Sphingomonadales; family Sphingomonadaceae; genus Sphingobium. The sequence continues at coordinate 4,080 of CAYGOH010000086.1, forward strand.
GCACCGAATGTGATTTGCGTCTCAACGAAACTGCGTCTGCCGCGCCCTTCCGTCTCACGCAATGTGAGCCGGAAACCGTCCTTTATTGCAGTTCCGGCCGCGCATCATTGCAAGCCACTACAGCTATGATGGTCCGATGTGGCGCACGCTGCGCGCGGCGCTGGCCGAGCTGGGGGAAGATTGCCGCCCCGAAATCTGGTTCCTGTCCGCCCGCTATGGCTTTCATCCGGCAGATATGCCGATCGCTGACTATGAGCAGCGCATGACGCCGAGCCGGGCCGCTGAATTGCTCCGGCTCCCAACGTCCAATCATGCGGCCTTCGCGGAAGCGGCGCGGGGCGCTGATAGAATCCTCCTCGCAGGGGGTGCCATTTACCGGGACGCGATGCGCCGCGCGATCGGCCAGCATCCGAGCATCGCAGAGACGGACGGCGGAGGGATCGGCATCCACCGGCAGCAGTTGCGGCGCTGGCTTGCCGTGGACCGCGACACGACCGGGGCCGTTCCCGTCCAGAGCCTTGATGCCTTCGCCTGCGAGCGCGGCTTGGTGACGATGGCCGAGGCGCGAGGCCATATCCACGCCGGGTTGCGTTCAGCGCCGACGACCAAGACTTTCCGCAGATGGTATGAGAGCGAAACGCGCCGCCTGTTGATCGAGGCAGGCAGGACCGCGAGCCTCTATCAAGCGGCGATCGACGCGGGAACGATCATTGCACCGCCTCGCGCGACCCTTGAGGAAATCGCCAATGGCCACCCCGATCTAGAGTCGACGCACGCCGCGCGCCGCGTGCTGGAAAGGCGCCGCGCCCGTCGCGAGCTGACGGAGAGGGAGGCCGCGTGACGGGCCGCCCGCCTTTCGGCCACAACGGAGGCCCGGCGCTGGACGATACCCCGCCAGCTCCGCCGCGTTTGCCCTATGATGCCGCCTGCGTGCGCTGCATCCATTGGACGCCGCCCAGCGAGCGGGAGGAATCCGATTATCGCTATTGGGCAATGACGGGGCGCGGGCGGCGCGTGAAGGAGCCGAGCGGCCATTGCTTCCGCGTGATGCACAGGCCCGGAGGCCCGCTTTCATTTTCGGGCACGATGGGCCGGAGCAGTTGCTATAACTACGAGGCGAAGCCGCCGCCTGCCTATCGACCCAGCGGGCAAGGCTTTGTCACCATTTGGGGGCCGGGTGACAAGATTCTCTGGCAGGGGCGCGAGGGTGAGGATGCAGCCGATATCGAGTTCCCCGGCGATTTCCGAACTGAGCTCGGCCTTGAGCTGGTCGAGCGCGTCGGCCTCGGCCATCAGCCGGGCCGCCGCGCGCAGGAACCGGCGGCCGGCCGGGGTCAGGGACAGGCCCCGGGCATGGTGCCGGATGAACAGGCCGACCCCCAATTCGGCCTCGAGCTGGGCGATGGCTGCCGAGATCGACGGCTGGG
>CAYGOH010000086.1:5516-9306 GCA_964351385.1 uncultured Sphingobium sp.
GCCGAGTTCCGACAAGGCGAGCTGGACCTATAGACAGGGCGAAGGAAGGTAGAGCGATGAAGGTTGAGACGCGGCAGACGATCGAGCGCCAGATTGCGCGGAAAGCGGCCGAGGGGCTGATTGCGGGCGGCTATGCCGTGTCGGTCTATGACGGCGAGGAAATCGCCTTGGAGGCGTCCACGGACGTTAAGGCGATCATGGCCGCCATGTTCGCCACCGACGAGGATTATCTATTCGCCATGAAGCCCGACGAGGCCGGGAAGATGGAGCGGCAGGGCTATGCCCGCTTCATCTACGGCAACGAAGGTTGGGACGTGATGAGCGACTACACCACCAATCTTGAAAGCGAGCTGGCGGGGGCGAAGGCCGAAGCCGACAAGCTGGAAACGCGGCACGGATAAGGAGCGCCTGCTATGGAAACCATCGACTTGACGCCGACATGGGGCGAAATCGGCTTGCTGTATGTCCGCCTTGCGGAATCTGGCGAGACGAAGGCCCTCACGGAAATGCGGGGCGAGGTCGCGCGGGCCTTCGCCGCCTCGCAAGCCCTCACGGCCATTATGGGCGACTTGCCCGCCGAGCTGCGCGACCGCACCCGCATCATCATAGGCGAGGAGCTGGCGAAGCAGGGCTTCCCCGGCGATCGACCGCCTTCCGATTCTGGCGATGCCGGTGCCGTCGATCGAGGCACCGCCACCAAGGCTATCGAGCAAGCCTTTGGGGGCAAGCCTGCCCCGATCATGCTTGATGAAGCGTGGGAGTGGGATCGCGCGGCGAAGAAGCAGGCCGGAGAGAATGGCGAGCAATGATGCTCCGAAGGGGATCAAGGGATGAGTGACGCTATGGGCCACACGGCCGTTTTCGGCGCGACGGGCGGGGGTAAGACTAGCTTTCCTCCCATGCTGCAATTTGAGTTCCATGCCTATGCCGGGGACGAATCCGGCGTGATCGCGGCGCAACCGACGATTACGACCGAGCGCATGGCGAGCCATAGCGCCGCGCGGGCGAAGGCGGGCCGTATTGCCAAACAGATCGGGGGGCCGGTCGATTTGGCGCTGGCAGGGGCCGCGCCTTGGGATGATCGCTACATCACCACGGCCAGCCCCAGCGAACATCATGCCTCTGGCTATCGGTTGGAGAGGCTGACTTGATGCCCTTGGTGTTCATCGCCGCCGCCGCGCTGGCGGGTTGTTCCGTGACCGATGGCGACACGATCAGATGCGGGGACGAGCGTATCCGGTTTCTTGGCGTGGACGCGCCCGACGATCCGAGCAACAGCCGGTGCAGGCCGGTGCCCAAGCCCGGCGCGATTTGCGACCGGCAGCGGGCAGAGGCGAGCAAAGAGGCGTTGCAGCGGACCATGACAGGGCCGCTTTCGATCGAGCGCGTAGGGGTTGACCCCTACGGGCGCACGCTGGCGTTGGTCTATGTGCAGGGGCGCAGCCTCTCATGCCGCCAGATCGAGGCCGGGCAGGCTGTCTATGTGGCGCGTTGGGATCAGGACGGGCGGGTTGCGCGTGAGTGCCCCCGTGCGGTCGCGAGCTGGCAGGGGTGGCGATGATGGGCGCGCCAGACCCCGGAACGCCCAACGGGCGTAGCGCCGAAGGCGGGGCGTTGATCGGCTATGCGCGGGTATCGACCCCCGAACAGGACATGAGCTTGCAGATCGACGCGCTTGAGAAGGCGGGTTGTGCCCGCATCTTCACGGACGTTGCAGGCGGTGCGAAGGCCGAGCGGGCCGGGCTGGCCGAGGCGCTGGCCTATCTTCGCCCGGCAGACACGCTTGTCGTGTGGAAGATCGACCGGCTAGGCCGCTCGCTTCCCCATCTGGTCGGGCTTGTCGAAAATCTGCGTGATCGCGGCATAGGCTTCCGATCGCTGACAGATGCCGGGATGGACACGACGACGCCCAGCGGCGCGTTGATCTTCCATATATTCGCCGCGCTGGCCGACTTTGAGCGGTCGCTGATCCGCGAGCGGACAAAGGCCGGATTGGAGGTCGCCGCCGCGCGCGGCCGAAAGGGCGGCCGTAGGTCGGTTGTCACGCCCGGAGTGCTGAAACGCGCGCGCGACATGATGGATAAGGGGTTGACGGTGCGGCAGGCCGCCGCCGCGCTCAAGATCGGCAAGACGCCGCTCTATGAGGCGCTACGCGCAGCGGATGAGGCCGCAGGCAGCGGATCGGGGGGCAAAGAAAATGGCGTATGACGATTATCGGGAAGGCGACCGCTTTTCGGTGGACTTCCGCATGGCGGGCCAAATGAAAGGCTGTTGGCACCTGATAGGCGAAACTGCCACGCTGGACGAGGCGTGCGCGATGTTCGACGGCATTGTTGCTTCCGATCGCGCGGAAGGTGCAACGCCGGGGGCACGCTGGCGCATGTGCCATATGCGCGGTTCGGAAATTCTCCGCGTTATTGAGGATACGACGCTTACGAGGGACGGGCTGGCGACGACGCCCGATGACGCTGACTGATAGCGCGCGGCCCGTCCCTTTAGCGTAACGATTCATTGCTTTTCGAGGCACTTTCGGCCTATTCACGCACTACCTACGGAGACGTGGGCGGGGGCGTGGAAACCCTCTGATAATCGAGCCGGTCGAGCTTAACGACCGGGTGGCGGACGCGCATGTCCAGAAGCCACCCGGCTTTAAAGGCGTTCGCGCCTGACGATTATCAGGTTTCCAACACCCGGTTCCAAGCGGGCACGCCTCCAAAATGGGGGCGTGCCGCTGGCTTTCCGGCCTACTCCCGACAGCACAGTTTCGGAAATGGCGCGAGATCGCTGCCATCGGTTTTGCTTGTTGGGGGGATAAGTGACCAATTCGGAAAATTCATCCGGCTCGATACTGGAATGGCTTGGCTTTCGCGGCGCGCGCGGGGGGCGCAACGCGGACGGGAAAGCAGCGTTCGCTAACGGCGCTGGCAATGTCTTCCAGCAGGCGCGCCGCCATCTGCTCGATGAAATTGCGGCCTTCCTGCTCACCTATGAGCTGGACGTGACGCCCAATAATCTTCTCACCGCGCACGGGGCCTTTTCCGGGTCCAATCCCGCCCTTGCGCGCAAGATCGCCCAGCATGTGACCGCTGGCCTAGCCGTGACACAGGAATGGCTGGACGAAATCACGGCGGCAGACGAGACGATCGACAAGCACGATGGCATCCAGCACCTCATGGCGAGGTTGGAAACGACGCTTGAAAGTTTCTCGAAGAACGCCAACGCCACGCGCAGCGCGACGGCCGATTATACCGACGAGCTGGAACAGCATGTGGCCGAGCTGGATCAGGTTCAGGGAACGGGGCAAATCCTTTCCAGCCTAGCCGATTTGGCGAAGGCGATGCTTGAGCGAACCCGCAAGCTGGAAACCGACATGCGGCGCAGCGAGGAGGAGGCCAAGGCGCTCCGCCGTAGTCTGGAACAGGCGCGGCGCGAGGCGGAGATTGACCACATGACCGGCCTTCCCAATCGCCGGGCTTTCGAGACGGTCCTAGAGCGGGAATATCGTGACGCCAGAGCGAGCTTTGACCCGCTGACCGTAGCTTTCTGCGATATAGACCATTTTAAGCGCATCAATGATACGCACGGCCATGATGCAGGCGATCGGGTCATTCGACTTATCGCGGAAATGCTTGCTACGATTTCGGACGATAATTGCCATGTAGCGCGCCACGGTGGAGAGGAGTTTGTTATGCTGTTCCGAGGCGTCAGCCTGTCCGAAGCGCATAAGAAACTTGACGGCTTGCGCGAACAAATGGCCGAACGTCGCTTGCGAAACCGCAAGACGGATGAA
>CAYGOH010000086.1:9322-9569 GCA_964351385.1 uncultured Sphingobium sp.
CCATTGGGCCAAATTACATTCTCCGCTGGTATTGCGGACGTGTTTGATTTTCCTGATCCAAGGGCGGCCCTCAAAGCGGCCGATGAAGCCCTTTACGCCGCAAAACAGGGCGGCCGAAACCAAGTGATAATCGCACCCAAGGGAGGCGCGCAGGCCGCATGAGCGAGGGGACGCCAGATGAAGACGTATTCCCCGGCGCGAAGCTCTCCGATCCGGCAATGGTGCGGGCGCTGGGCGGGGCGCTGGC
>CAYGOH010000087.1:0-2601 GCA_964351385.1 uncultured Sphingobium sp.
TGGTTGAGGCTCACAAGCGAACAGCCGGCGATCGACGCAGGCAGAGTTTCGACATTCGGCTCGACCACAATGAAGCGATCACCGTGCTCTTCATACAGGCGTTGCGCAATGTGCAGTGCCGGGCTCTCACGCAGATCGTCGATATCGGGCTTGAAAGCGAGGCCGAGACCCGCGATTTTCGGCTGACGACCATGCTGCTGATCGAACTGCGAAGCGGCCTTGCGTACTTTCTCCAGCACCCATTCAGGCTTGGCGTCGTTCGTCTGTCGGGCGGCACGAATAAGATTTGCTTGCTTCGGAGCGCTGGCTACGATGAACCATGGGTCGACCGCGATGCAATGGCCGCCGACTCCAGCTCCCGGTTGCAGGATATTGACCCGCGGATGATGGTTGGCGAGGCGTATGAGTTCCCAGACATCAATGTCCAGACTGTCGCAAATCATGGAAAGCTCGTTCGCATAAGCAATGTTCGCGTCGCGAAATGCATTCTCGGCAAGCTTACACATTTCGGCCGTTCGCAAATCGGTGAGGAGGCATTCCCCTTCAACGAATATGCGATAGAGTTCACGGGCCTCCGCCGCGCATCGGTCGGTGGCGCCGCCAATGATCCGGTCGTTGCTAATGAGCTCTTGCATGACCTTGCCCGGAAGAACGCGCTCCGGGCAGTGAGCTATTCGGATATCGGAATTCTCTCCCGCTTGATGGGGGAAAGTCAGGTCGGGTCGCTCCTCTGCAAGCCAACGAGCCATTTGCTCGGTTGCGCCCACAGGAGACGTCGATTCCAGGATGACCAGATTTCCTGCCTTAAGCACCGGGGCGATGGCGCGGCTTGCGGCCTCTATATATGTGAGATCCGGCTTGCGATCTTCCCTGACAAAAGGTGTCGGTACTGCAATCAAGAATGCGTCTGCGGGTTCGGCTGTTTGAACGGCTTTCAGCCATCCGCCACTCACTGCACTATGAACGGCTTCATCAAGATCGGGCTCAATAATGTGGATCTCGCCTCGGTTGATGGTCGCAACAGTATCGGGATTGACGTCAACGCCGATTACACTGACCTGATTGGTTGCCAGAATGGTTGCTGTCGGCAAGCCTATATAGCCAAGGCCGACCACTGAAATCTTTTCAAAATCTTGCATCAGGTCCATTTCTGTTTGGAAAATTCAGATATTTTCAGCTTGCAGAAGCTAAACGACGTTCTTTCCTATCGCCAGAGGCAAAAGCGAGCAAGGCGTTGATAATAGCATCGGAAGCATGCCCATCTCCATAGGGGTTTTGGGTGTTTGCCATTTGCTGATAGAGATCCTGATTGGTGAGAAGTTCACTAACCCCGTCGCGAATTCGCGCAAAATCTGCACCCACTAATCGGGCCGTACCGGCCTCAAGCGCTTCAGGCCTCTCTGTGGCGTCGCGCATTACAAGTACGGGTTTTCCGAGTGAGGGTGCTTCTTCCTGAATGCCCCCGGAATCCGTGAGAATTATATATGATCTGCCCATCAGCCACAGGAAGGGCTGATAATCAAGCGGATCAATGAGATGGACATTTCCGACGTCAGCGAGAAGGCGGTTAACCGGTTCCTGGACATTCGGGTTGAGATGAACAGGATACAGAAAATCAACGTCGGCGTGGCGCTCAGCGAGCTGAGCAATGGCTTGGCAAATCGCTTCAAAACCGTCGCCAAAGTTTTCTCGTCGATGACCGGTGATCAAAACAACGCGCGCATCATCACGTAGATAATCAAACCGAGCTCGCATCATGGTTTCTATGGCTGGATCTGTTTGCATGCGCTGCTTCATCCATAGTAGCGCATCAATGACAGTATTCCCCGTAACATGAATTTGCTCAGCTGGGACGCCCTCCCGCAGCAGATTGTCTCGTGCACGGGGCGTCGGTGCGAAATGGAATTGCGCCAGCGCCCCTGTCAATTTGCGGTTAGCCTCTTCTGGCCAGGGCGCATAAAGATTCCCTGTGCGCAGTCCCGCTTCGACATGGCCAACAGGAATGCGGTTATAATAGGATGCGAGCGTCGCGCTGAAGGTGGTCGATGTATCGCCGTGGACCAATACGACGTCGGGTTCGAACTCAGTCAGTACGGGTTCAAGCCCTTGCAACACAGAACTCGTCACCGTCGCCAACGTTTGGCCAGGACGCATGATGTTGAGGTCATAGTCTGGCACGATGTCAAAAACGTCTAGAACCTGGTCGAGCATCTGCCTGTGCTGAGCAGTGACGCAAACGCGAGCCTCAAATCCATCGGTCTCGGCCAACTTTTTGACCAACGGCGCCATTTTAATCGCTTCGGGGCGCGTGCCAAAAACAGTCAATACTCTCATTTGGCATTCCGCTCCGGCATTAAATTCTGTGAATAGTCTTGTGAAAAATTTGCTAAGGCGATGCAAACAGCGCTGAGGTTCCTAATCATGAAATGCTAATCTTGCCATAGGGTAAAACAAAATTTGATCCATAGCGCATGGTTTCTAGCAAAAGATATTTCGCGAAAATTGTCCGTCCTAACCTCATGGTTCTGATCGTATAGACGCATGAAACTGCGACCGCTCACCGTCCTTATTGAATAAATGCAGCCTTTCCTCAGACACGAT
>CAYGOH010000087.1:2611-6505 GCA_964351385.1 uncultured Sphingobium sp.
GATACACCGAACCTTTGTGCCAACTGCATCGCCGTCAATCTGGCGCGCGCGGGCAGTAACCGTCTGCCCACCCTCCAGCCGCGCATGCACGACGCGGGTTTCGCCCAGCTCTTCAACCAGGAATATCGCAGCGGGGATGCCTTCGTCGTTGTCTGAGATGATTATATCCTCCGGTCGAATACCAATCGTCTTGATCCGCTCATCCGCGCCATCGGGCAGCGCGATCACGTCGCCGCCCGCCAGAACAGCCTTCCCACCCTCAATCCGCTCGGGCTCGAGAAAATTCATTGTCGGCGAGCCCAGAAAGCCGGCCACATATTTCGTTGCCGGACGGTGATAGAGCTCTTCGGGCGGGCCGACCTGTTCGATATGGCCGCCGTTCAGGATAACCATGCGGTCGGCGAGGCTCATCGCCTCCACCTGATCGTGCGTTACATAGATCATCGTCGCGCCGAGTTTCTTGTGCAGCTCGGCCAATTCCAGCCGCGTATGCGCGCGCAGCGCCGCGTCGAGGTTGGAGAGCGGCTCGTCGAACAGAAAAACATCGGGCTCGCGCACGATGGCGCGGGCTATGGCGACGCGCTGGCGCTGGCCGCCCGATAGCTGGCGTGGTTTGCGGTCAAGAAGCGCCCTGATTTGCAGCATCTCGGCGACGCTCGCGACCTTCTCCGCAATTGTCTCGCGGCTCGATTTGGCGAGCTTCAGGCCGAAGCCGATATTCTCCCGCACGCTCATATGCGGATAGAGCGCATAGGATTGGAACACCATCGACACGCCGCGCTCCGAGGGTGGGCGGTCCGTCACATCGCGGTCACTGATCAGAATGCGGCCATCGCTGGGCGTCTCGAGTCCCGCGATCATGCGCAACAGCGTCGATTTGCCCGAACCCGACGCGCCGACGAAAACGACGAACTCGCCGCTCTTAATCTCCAGGTCGACCTGTCTTATCACCTCGGTTGACCCGAAGCATTTGGCGACTTTTTCCAGAACTACCGACGTCATATCCTATCCCTTTACCGCTCCCGCCGTCAGGCCCGCCACCAGCCTGCGCTGGAACACCAGTACCAGCAGGATGAGCGGCACGGTGACGATGGCGGAGGCCGCCATGATATTGCCCCAAGGCAGCTCATATTCGCTCGCGCCCGTGATCAGCGCGATGGCGACCGGCACGGTGCGCTGGTCATTGGTGAGCGTGAAACTGAGCGCAAACAGAAACTCGTTCCACGCGGCGATAAAAGCCAGAAGCCCGGTCGTGATCATCGCCGGGCCCATCAGCGGCAGGAAGATGCGCGTCACGATGACCCACGGTGTCGCGCCGTCCATGATCGCGGCTTCCTCAATCTCCACCGGCAGTTCGCGCATGAAGGCGGTCAGCACCCAGATGGTGAAGGGCAGGGTGAAGATCATATAGCTGAAGATCAGGCTGAGCAGGTTGTTATACAGCCCAAACAGGCGGACGATCTCAAACAAGCCGGAGAGCACAGCCACCTGCGGGAACATCGATACGCCCAGGATTGTATAGAGCAGCAGCTTGCGTCCGGCAAAGCGCACACGTGCCAGCGAGAAGGCGGCAAAGGTGCCGAGGCCCAGCGACAAAACGACCACGCTCGCCGCCACGATCACGGAATTCAGGATGTTGCGCGCGAACGGCTGCTCCGTCATCACGGCGCGATAATTGTCGAGCGTCGGCGCGCTCGGCCAATAGCTCACCTGGAATATGTCGGCGCCTGACCGCAGCGAGCTGACCAGCGCGTAATATAAAGGAAAGAGCAGGAAAACGGCCAGCACCAGCCACAGCAGGATCAGAGCCGCCCGGCCCAGCAGGAAACGCGCCTTCATGATCCGCGCTCCTCGCTCAATGGTTTCAGGACCATGATATAGCGCAGCGTGATCAGCGCGATGATGATGAACCGCGCCGTCGAGCCCGCCGCTCCGTAGCCGACATCCTGAAACGACACGAGCTGTTGCCGGGCGTATACCGATAGCATCATCGTCTCGCTGTTCGCGCCGGTCAGCACATAAACGAGATCGAACATGCGCATCGCGTCGAGCAGGCGAAAGATGACCGCGACGGCAAGGGCAGGGCGGATGAGCGGCAGGGTCACGCGAAAGAACAGCCGCACTGGGTGGATGCCATCGACCTTAGCGGCCTCATAGCAGTCCTTGGGTAGGGTTTGCAGCGCGGCCAGCACGAGCAGTGCGACGAATGGCGTTGTCTTCCACACATCGACGGCGATGATCGAAACCATAGCGAGGCCTGAACCGCCGAGCCATGCGAGCGGGCCGTCAATGAACCCCGCTCGCATCAACATGCCATTGATGATGCCGAACTGATCGTTGAGCATCCACGCCCACATCTTGGCGGACACAACCGTCGGGATCGCCCAGGGCACCAGCATCGCCGCGCGCATCAGGCCGCGTCCGGGAAGGCTCGCATTGACTATCAGGGCGATAATGATGCCCAGCACAGTCTCAAGGCTGACCGATACCAGCGCAAAGACCATCGTATTGCGCAACGCGCGCAGCCATTGCGGGTCGGTTAGCACACCGTACCAGCGGCCATCCTGATAGGCGATATAGTTGCTCAGTCCAACGAAGTCGTACTGCGTCATGTCGACCAGCGTGGCGTTGGTGACGCTGTAGAAGAAGGTGCGGCCAAGCGGCCATGCGGCCACCAGCGCCAATACGATCAGCATAGGCGCCAGAAAGAGCCAGGCGCTGCGCACATGGCGGCGGTTGGAGGCCCCCGCGAGGCTCATTTCCACCTCGCGCGATAGGCGATGCGGTCGAGTTCTTCCTCAAGCTGCGCAAGAGCGGCGTCCGCGCTTACATCGCCCGACAGCGCAGCATGACCAGCCCGCCAGATCGCATCAGACACCTGATTGTATCGCGCGCCTGCGGCACGGGCGGGGCGGGGCACCGCTGACAGGAAGGAGGGGAGTAGTTCGCCGAAAAAGGGATTGGCGGCAAGAATGTCCTTGTCCTTGTACAAGCCGATGATCGTGGGATTATACGCTCCGCGAATGGCGCGCTCTTTCTGCACCTGCGCGCTGGTCAGGTAGCGCACAAGTTCGATCGCCTCCGCGCGATGGCGCGAATAGCGCGACACGGCAAGCTGCCATCCGCCCAGCGTTCCGGCATGCGTACCGTTCGCGCCGCCCTTGGGCAGGGCGATGACGCCCGCCTTGCCTTGTATCGGGCTGCTCTCCCCCTGCGCCAGCGCCCAGGCATAGGGCCAGTTGCGCATGAAAACCGCATTGCCTGTCTGGAACACCCCGCGCGAGGCTTCCTCGTCATAGTTGAGGACACCAGGCGGAGAGATTGTGCCGACCCAGCGCGAGGCGCGCGACAGGGCCGCAACAGCGCGCGGGTTGTTGGCGGTAATCGTGCCGTCATCGTCGACAAAGCGCCCGCCGTGTCGCGACACCACCCATTCCAGCATGTTGCAGGTCAGCCCTTCATAGGCCTTGCCTTGAAATACATATCCCCACATCCGCTTGTTGCCGCCCGCGCGTTCCTTCGCCTGAATGGCGGCGGCAGCGCGCGTCATCTCGGCCCAAGTCTCGGGTGGAGCAACGCCATATTTCTCCAGCAGGTCGCGGCGATAGTAGAGTACGCCCGCATCGATATACCACGGGATCGCGACCAGCCTGCCGTCGACGCTGTTGTTGCGAACTAGCGCGGGGAACATGCCTTTTGTGCGATTGCCGAGCGCAGGCCTGAGGTCAGCCAGATGCGTCGCCAGCATGCCGGACCAGACAACATCGATTTGCAGCACATCGATATCGGGTGAGCGCGACGCCAGCAATTGCACATAGAGCGAGAAGCGGTCGCTGCTGCTGTTGGGCGTGTTGATGATCGAGACGCTGTTGCCTGTCTTGCGCGCCCAGCGCT
>CAYGOH010000087.1:6515-9352 GCA_964351385.1 uncultured Sphingobium sp.
CGCGGCCTCCCGGCACAGCGTCAGTTCCATGCCCAGCGCCCCGCAGGCGATGGAGAGGTGCGCGCCCTTCGCGTCCGCCGGACGAACCAAGAGGACGGAAAGCGCCATGCACAGTAAACAGGCGAGGGCGCGCAGCCGCGGCATGCTCAGTTCGCCGTGGCGAGCAGCTTCATCTGATCGTTCGGCTCAAACCCGATATTCCGGAAATTGCCGAAGGTATGTTCGATCCAGTAGACGATGTCATATTTGGCGATGGTCTCGCGCATCTTGGCCATGCGCGCGGCACTTTCATCCGCATCCATCGCCAGCGCCTCGTCGATCGCGCGGTCCACATCCTTGTGTCCGTTGGGATTGGTGTAGATGGCGTCGGGCAGCTCTACTGCGCATCCCGCGAATTCCGACACCACCAGCGCGCCGGGCCGCCCGTCCTTTGCTGCGACGAATTCCTTGGCGACAAGGTTCATGCCGTCGCGCAGTGGCGTCGTCAGACACAGGTCGGCGATGCGATAATGGGCGAGAAGCTCATTGAACGGCATCGGATCGGTCTTGAACACGATCGGCGTCCAATCGAGCATCGAAAAGCGCCCGTTGATGCGCCCGACATGCCCTTCAATATCCCGCTGGGTTTCGTCATAGATCGTCATACCGCTCGCCGCGCGTACAGAGATGCAGAGCATCTTGACCTGCTGTCGCAGCTCGGGCCTGCGCTCCAGCAATCGCTCGAATGCCAGGAGCGCTTCAACGGTACCCTTGGTGTAGTCGGTACGGGCCACCGACACGATCAGCTTGCGGCCCCGCAGACTGTCGTGGATATCCTTTTGTAACGCGAGGCTTTCTTCGGTCGCCAGCACCTCGTCGATCAGGTGGACGTCCGCGCTCACTGGGGCGACATCGACCAGCACGTCGCGCCCGCCTGCGCTACGCAGATGCGTCGGCACCCGTGGTTCGGACAGCGCCTGCCCCGGCACATGCAGATGCGGGCCAACGTCGGCGCGCTCGGTGATCTTCGCGTCGCTCAACGCCACGGCGAGGTCCGCGAAATTCTTGGCGTAACGTGGGATGTGAAACCCGACCATGTCGCAATCGAGCAGGCTTTCCAATATCTGCTGACGCCATGGCAGCACGTTGAAGATATCGGCGGACGGGAAGGGCGTGTGGTGGAAGAAGGCGATCTTCACATCGGGCCGCAGCCGGCGCAGATAATGCGGCACAAGCCAGAGATTATAGTCGTGAATCCATACCAGCGCGCCTTCGTCAGCCTGCTCGGCGGCTGCTTCGGCAAACAGGCGGTTCACCTCCTGAAAGGTCGGCCAGTCGACCGGATCATAGCTGTAGAGCCATGGGAAGCTGTGCAGCACCGGCCAGAACGCTTCCTTGGACGTGACCTTGTAAAAGCTGTTCGCCTGCTCGGCGGTCAGCGGCAGGCGGCGGACCGTGAACCCGCCATTATCGTCGTCGATATGAATGACGCGCTCAAACTCTTCATCGACCCCCGGGTTATACTGTTTCCATGCAACCCATGCGCCACCGCCCGGCTCCAGCCTGCGAAAAAAGCTCTTCAGCGTAGGGACGATGCCGTTGGGGCTCTTGTTCGCGCGGAATACAGTCTGGCCGTTCTCCACCACCTCCTCATAGGGCTGGCGGTGATAGACGATGACAAGGGAGGATTTCTTCATCAGATACCTTCCGATTATTCTGGGGTCAGTTCGAAATGAGAGATGGCCTCTGCCACGCCCGCCGCGCCATGTCCGGCGCTGCGATAGATATGCGGGCCGTTGGGCAGTGCTTCGACAAGGCGCGGTTCGGAATTGCCGACCGCAACGCCCTTGAAGCCGGTGAGGAACATCGACAGGTCGTTCATCGTGTCGCCTGCGACCAGTACGCGGTCTGCGGGCAGGGCGAGCGCATCAACCATGCGGCGCAGCGTCGGTCCCTTGGCTATCCCCTTGGGCAGTACGTCGAGATAGAGGTCGGCGGAGGTCAGGCAATCGAACCCCGCCTCCTCAACCTTGCGGACGGTTTCCTCGCGTAATTCACCGGGCTTGTAATAATAGCTGACCCGATGGCGAAACGGCGTGGGTTGCAATTCAATTCCCGGTTCGTCTTTCAGCATGTCAAGCACGCGCGCATTGGCGTTGCCCCAGCGTTCGACGATCTCGGCTTCCAGATGATCGACCGGCGCGAAATCGGCCTCGACATCATAAACGGATGTCCCGACATCGCCGACGATATAGCGCGGTGCCGGTATGCCAGGCTGGGCAATCAACTCGCGGATGAAATCGACATCGCGGCCCGTCACGAAGATCAGCAGTACATCGTCCCGCGCGCTGATCGATTCATACAGGGTTGCGCGCTCCGCCTCGGTGCCACCCAGAAAGGTGCCGTCGAGATCGGTGGCGAGGATCAGGCCGTGTCGGTTGGAGCTTCCGGTGCCCGTTGCGCCGGTGTCATTCGCGCTTTTCGTGTCGAGCATGGTCATGCCGCCATCGCAGGTTTCGTGGTGCGCGCGGTTGCGGACTGGCTGAAGTCGTTTAAAAAGATGAGGTGTGGCTTATTTTTAAATCGAATGGACAAGATAGTTCCCTTAACTTCATATTCGTCCAAACGCCTTTAATATAGATCGAATATAAAATTCGAATGACAATTCATTATATCAGCAATCTTTTATATTGCTGACTATTTGTTTGGCGTTTGAGCCTTTCCGTTTCGGGCAAGCTCCTCTCCTTTGTTGTTAGAATTCTTAACAGGATCGTCTCGATATATCAAGGCGGTGCGGAACTCCTTGCCAGAATTCATGCCGACGCGGCATTTCTGTGTTCATCCGTGCGTATCCGGGC
>CAYGOH010000088.1:0-8903 GCA_964351385.1 uncultured Sphingobium sp.
GCCCAGAGCTATTCGCGCGCGTCGCCGCCCTGCTGCGGCAGAACCGCAACAACCACGTGAACGGTGTCCATGCGGAAGAACCCAGCCTGCTCATCGGCAAGGTGTATGATGGCCTCGGCCGTATCATGTCACCAGATCACGCCAGTAAGAGGGGCAGGCGCTATCGCTATTATGCCAGCCGCACGGAAGGAAGCAGCAAAGAGGCAAAGGCATGGCGTGTTCCGGCAGGCGATCTCGAAGGGCTGGTGCTGAGCCAGCTATCCCAGCGTTTAGATCCGGAGACGATGTCGGCTGAAATCCTCTCGCTCACCAATATGGCAATGAGCGAGCAGCGCGCGCTGATAAATACCGCGATCGAACGGATCGACATTCACCTTGACCGGGTGGACGTCCGCTTCATTGATGGCGAGCAGACAAGCGTTGCCGCGCCGATCATCCGTCGCGGCCGGGAAACTCGCCTTGCCGTTCCGCCCGATCAGCAAGCTCACGTCCAGCGCGATCCGGCGCTGATCAAGCTCCTTATAAAGGCACATCGGGCCCGTCAGGCAGTCGAAGCTGCCGGAGAACATTCCATTGCGGAGCTTGCCCAGGCACAAGGGTATAGCCGCGACTATTTTGGTGTGTTGCTGCGTATCGCCTATCTGGCGCCCGACATTGTCGCAGCAATCCTTGATGGGCGCCAGCCGGTGCAGCTCAATCGCCAGCGTCTTGCGCGCATGACCAACCTGCCAATCGACTGGCAGGGACAGCGCGCGATGCTCGGGTTCATCTAACCTCGATAGCATCAAAACCGCATCATGCTGCGCATCGCAGCGTCGTGCCGCCCCATATGCCCCTCAGAGAAAAGCGCCAGTATTGCCGCGTATCGCCCCGACGAGAAGCGTCTCCACGCTCGGTGGCGGATGCGCAGTATCCGCCTGAGACCCGCGGAACTGCGGGAGTTTGCGCCTATATGCATAGCACCCTGTCGATAGGTTGCGAAATATTTGGAAAAGTGGTGCCCGGGGGCGGGATCGAACCACCGACACTGCGATTTTCAGTCGCATGCTCTACCAACTGAGCTACCCGGGCCTATCGGCAAGAGCGGTTCACCCTCGCGGACAAGAGAGCGCGCTATAGTCACCCCTACCCGGTGCTGTCCAGCGCATTTTCAGAAAAAGTGGGGCCTGATTTTCCGCCTGAAAATATCCCGAAATTCTTCCAGACCATTTCCGGGTCGATAGGCATCAACGCCCTTCTTCAAAATCGCCGACCCCATAATCGCTGCTTTTTTGCAGTTCATCCTCTTCGGTCGATCGTCCGGCAATGCGATAGTCGCCGCCTATCCATTTAAGGAGATCGCGATCCCGGCACCCCCGGCTGCAAAAGGGCGCAAATTCCTGCGTTTGCGGCGCCTTGCATAATGGGCAAACAGTCTTCTTGCGATCAACCGGCATGAAATTCCTCCAACGCCAGCCTGGGATCAGCCTGCACCGACACCGCGCCGCCACGCCGCTTTTCAAGGCGTGACATCCAGTCGGGCATACGCCGCAGCAGGTCGGCGACCACGGGGCTCGCAGTCATCGTGACGGGTCCGCCTCCCGCCCCACGCGCACCTTCCCACCGTTCCGCCTGCCGCAGCAACGCCATTGCCGCCGTACGCACCGGACCGTCGCGAAGCAGCTCAACCAAAGAAGGACGCTCACGCTTCCGGATGATCTGAATGAAACCGAAGCCGTTGACCGCCGTCCGCTCAAACGGCTGCGGCAAGATCTTGTCGATCTGCGCTGCGGCGATGCTGCGCTCTTCCTTGTTGTTCATCGTCGGCAGGTCGATACCGATCGAACCGGTCAGCCCCATTGCTCGTATCGCCTGTGCGGCAAGCTTCGCACCCTTTGGGCCAAGCTGCGCGGGCGGGAGGCTGCCGTCGACATCGATCAACACCATGGCCGGCGTCGGGAATATCCGCAGCGCTGCCGCTTCCGTGCCCACCTCACCGCGCATCGCATTGTCCAGCAACTCGCTCCACCCATGCGCTTCAAGCGCGTCTTCCTCATGCGGCGGACAGGGAATGATGGGCAAGCCTGTCGCACGAATGCGTTGCAGCAGGCTGGGCCCGGGATGCGGCTTTTCCCCCGGAGATGCTGCACGGGCGAGCGCCAGCTTATCGCGCCGCTCACCATCCAGCCCGGCCTCGCCAATCGCCTCGCGCCGGATTTCGACCAGCACCATGCCGCCTTCCGCCAGTCGCGGCGGTATCGGCTCCAACAGCACCTCTTGTCCCGACGTCAGCCGGACGATGCCGCGCTTCTTAGCGATCAGCGTTTTGACAAGCCGACCCTGCAGCACAGCGCCTGCAAGAGCATGATCGCCTTCACGCTCAACATGCGCCTCGACAATGCGCCCATGCGCGACCAGCGCGGCGCGGCATTCGCCAATTCCTTCTTCGTACAGCCATTGCATCAGAGCGTATATCCTGCGGCGATCAGTAACGTGCGCGTTTCGTAGAGCGGCAGGCCAACGACACCGGAATGGCTGCCCGACAATGCTCTGATCAGCGCCGCGGCACGCCCCTGTATCGCATAGCCGCCTGCCTTGCCGCGCCATTCGCCGCTCGCGACATAGGCATCGATTTCCGTTGGATGAAGGCGCTTGAACGTGACGATGCTGTCCGACAGCCGGTACCGCGCCACGCCGTCCGCATCGATCAGGGTCACCGCCGACAGCACATGATGGCGCCTGCCGGAAAGCAGTTTCAGGCACGCTCGCGCCGTCGCCTCATCCTCCGCCTTGGGCAGAATGCGCCGACCGCAGGCGACCACCGTATCGCCAGCGAGCACCAGCGCGCCCGGATGGCGCGCCGTCACCGCCGCCGCCTTCTGCGCAGCCATGCGCGCGGCGTACCGCGTCGGCGCTTCACCCTTGCAGGGTGTCTCATCGATATCGGCAGGGTCGGTCACATCGGGAGTGACCCCAATCTGCGCCAACAGGTCAAGTCGGCGTGGAGATGCAGATGCCAGAACGAGCCGCATCGTCGCGGCAGTTTCGGTCAGCTATTATACCCGGCGGGACCGCCGCGACCGGGCATGAAGCGATAGGTGATGCGACCCTTGGTCAGGTCGTAAGGCGTCAGTTCGACGAGCACTTCATCGCCGACCAGCACGCGAATGCGGTTCTTGCGCATCTTGCCTGCGGTGTGGCCCAATATCTCATGGTCATTTTCAAGCTTCACGCGGAACATCGCATTGGGGAGGAGTTCCACCACCGTGCCACGCATTTCAAGTAATTCTTCTTTCGCCATATCGTCCTGGAAATCGCTAAAATTCGCGCCGCCATAGCGCCTAATCCCGTAAAAGAAAAGCTTATCCGCCGAATTCGTTTGCCGCGCTCTCTATAGCGTCGAAGATTGAGTCAATCTGACCGGCGGAACAACAATAGGGCGGCATTGCATATATGGTATTGCCCAACGGTCGCAACAACAGGCCGCGTTCAAGAAAATAGGGCCGCAGGGCCGTTGCCACATCGGAGAGATAACCGCTCCCCTCGCCCGCCCGGAGATCAACCGCTGCAATCGCGCCCAGACAGCGCGGATTTTCAAGCTCGGGACGACCCGACAGCCGATCCAGCCGGGCACGCATATGCGCGCCCATGGCACCGATCCGCGCGCGCACATCCTCACTTTCCCAGATCGAGATATTGGCGGCGGCGGCGGCGCAGCTGATCGGGTTGGCTGTGAAGCTGGACGAATGAAAAAACATGTCGGCGCGGTCTTGCGACAGGTGTGCGTCGAAGATTTTTGCTCGCGCCAATGTCACCGCGAGCGGGACCGACCCGCCCGTCAGCCCCTTTGCCGTGCATAGAATGTCGGGAACCACTCCGGCCTGCTCACAGGCGAACAAGGTGCCGGTGCGGCCCCAGCCGGTCATCACCTCATCAGCGATGAACAATACATCGTGACGCGCGCATATCTGCGCCATCGCCTTCAATATATCGGCGGAGTAGAGGAGCATGCCGCCAGCGCCCAGAACAAGCGGCTCGACAATCAACGCGGCGGGACGGTCTTCGGCACGGCACGCCGCCTCCAGCGCATCAAGTGCCGCCTGTTCCGCCCCGGCTGTGGGAAAGGGAATTGTCCCGACATCGAACAGCAGCGGCGCATAGGCGCGGTTGAAGACGCCCCGTGCGCCGACCGACATCGCGCCGATCGTATCGCCATGATAGCTATGTTCCATCACGAGAATGCGGTGCCGCAGCTGGCCGATATTATGCCAATATCCCAACGCCATTTTGAGCCCCACCTCAACCGCCGTCGAACCGCTGTCGGAGAAAAACACATGCGCCAGCGGGTCGTCCGATGGCAGCGTCTTGTCGGTGAGGCGCAGCACACCGCGCGCCACCGCCTCCGCCGGCGCATGCGTATAGCCCGCAAATATCATCTGATCGAGCTGCGCGGCCTGTTCCTGAATGGCGGCGACGATACGCGGATCGCAATGACCATGCGTGATGACCCACCAGCTCGATATGGCGTCGATCAGCGTACGACCGTCCGCGCAATGCAGCAGCGCGCCTTCTGCCCTGTCGACCTGCGGAATCGCTTCGCCCAAACCATGTTGCGTAAACGGGTGCCAGACCGGCGACGAAATATTCACTGGACCAACGCCCCTATCGCTTCGATGTCGATATGCGCGTGCATCGCACGGTGCAGGCTGGATGCATCGAGCGAATCCAGATGCGGCAAACGACCCAGAGACCGGACGCCGGACAGACGCGGAATGACCCTCTCATTCTCTTCATGCGCATCGCCCGAAAAGATGATTCCGCCCACGGGAATGTCACGCGCCCTGAGCGCCGAGACGGTAAGCAGGCTGTGATTGATCGTGCCGAGCGTCGTACGCGCGACAAGGATGACCGGCATCTCCCAGCGCGCGAACATATCGATGTTGAGGAAAGTATCGGTCAGCGGCACCATGACGCCACCTGCCGATTCGACGATGAGCGGCGCAGGAGCCTGTGGCAAGGCCAGTCTGTCCGGGTCAACCACGACGCCATCGATACGCGCCGCCAGATGCGGCGATGCAGGAGTATTGAGGCTATAGGCTTCCGGCAGAAAATGTTGGTCGGGAAGTCCCGACAAATGCTGCGCGCGCTGTGTATCTCTCATCGGATCGAGACCTGCCTGCACTGGCTTCCAGTAAAGCGCGTCGGGGATGCAGCGTACAAGCCCGGCGGCAACCACCGTCTTGCCGACATCGGTGTCCGTCCCCGCAATAATCAGCGCCCGGCTCATGTGCCCGACCCCCTTGATCGCACCAATGGATTTAATATCTCCGCCAGCGCCGCAATGTCATGGACCGTGATGTTCAGCGTGATGGACAGCCGCAACCGCCCGGTCCCGACCGGCACGGTGGGCGGCCGGATGCCACGCACATCAAAGCCTGCATGCTGGCACGCCTGCGCAGCGGACATTGTCCAGCGATCATCACCAAACAGAACGGGGAATATTTGACTGGTCGGCGGATCCAGACCCAGCGGACGACAGATATATTTGTCGACCGCGTCGATACGCTCACGAAGGCGGTCACGACGCGCATCGCCGTCGGGCCCCGCAATGCAATCGAGCGCAGCGCCGACTGCAACGGCCATCAGCGGAGACGGTGCAGTCGAAAAGATAAACGGGCGCGCCTTGTTGACCAGCGTATCGATCAGCACCCGAGGCGCGCATAGCAACGCGCCCTCAACCCCCAGCGCCTTGCCGCAGGTATGCAGCGTGACGACATTTTCCGCGCCTTCCAGCTTCGCTGTCAGCCCTTTGCCATCATTGCCGAAAACACCCGTTGCGTGTGCCTCATCAAACATCAGCATCGCATCATAGCGGCTAGCAATTGCAGCAAGATCGTCGACCGAAGCCATGTCTCCATCCATCGAATAGAGCGTTTCCACCACGATCCACGGCGTTCCCATGCCACCTTCGGCGCGCCAGCGGCGGATGGCGTCCTCACATGCTTGCGGGTCATTATGCGCGACAAAAACGGCCTTGGCCTTTGACTGGCGAATGCCGTCATGCATGCTCGCATGGCAGAGTTCGTCTGCGACGATCAGGTCACCGGCGCGCGGCAGGACGGACAGCGCCGACAGATTGGCGACGAACCCATTGGCCATGAACAGCGCCGCCTCTGCCCCGAAAAACGTCGTGGCATGAGCTTCCAGCGCTTCATGCTCGGGCGCATTGCCCCGCAACAGGCGCGATCCACCTGAACCGGCCGGGACACCCCTTGTGACCGCATTGCTGATGGCTTGCGCAATGGCCTTGTCCCGGGCCAGCCCCAGATAATCGTTGGACGAAAAGTCGATGCCCGATCGCGGGCGCAATTGGCGCGAGCGCCCTCGCGCCTCCAGCGCCTGCAACTGACTGAAATAGGGCGAGAGCCTGTTCATGCGCGCGCATATAGCGCCATTTGCGTTAAATAAAAATCCGCCGGATCCCATGAAAGAATCCGGCGGATGGCGACCCGAATGCTTAACAGCGTTCGGTTAGATTGTGAGGGGCATGCACCAGTACAAATGCGCCAAGGCAATTGGAGTGCCTCCCACAATGTTCAAAGAGCCAAAGGAGAGAGAATGAAATATATCAACCCCTCTCCTCTTTTGTCACATCGCGCCGTGCGAGAGCGCAGCAAGCAACAAAAGTGCAACAATATTGGTGATCTTTATCATAGGATTGACCGCCGGGCCAGCTGTGTCCTTGTACGGATCGCCGACAGTATCGCCCGTTACAGCGGCTTTATGGGCTTCGGAGCCCTTTCCGCCATGGTTGCCGTCCTCGATATATTTCTTCGCATTGTCCCATGCGCCGCCGCCGCTGGTCATGGAGATCGCGACGAACAGGCCGGAGACGATCACGCCCAAAAGCAATGCCCCAAGCGCGGCGAAACCCTCGGACTGGCCCGCCACCTGCGTAATCACGAAATAGACCAGGACAGGCGTCAGCACCGGCAGCAGCGAGGGAATGATCATTTCCTTGATCGCCGCTTTGGTCACAATATCGACCGTACGGGCATAGTTGGGACGCGACGTGCCCGCCATGATCCCCGCATCCGCCGCGAACTGATCGCGCACGTCCTGCACCACCGATCCGGCCGCACGGCCCACGGCGGTCATGCCGAATGCACCGAACAGATAGGGCAGCAACGCACCCAGCAGCAGGCCGACGATGACATAGGGATTGCTCAGCGAGAAATCGACTTCGACGCCTGGGAAATATTCCTTCAGGTCGGTCGTGTACGCGCCAAACAGGACGAGCGCGGCGAGCGCCGCCGACCCGATGGCATAGCCCTTTGTCACCGCCTTGGTCGTGTTGCCGACCGCGTCAAGCGCGTCGGTCCGGGTACGCACATCGTCAGGCAGCCCCGCCATTTCGGCGATGCCGCCGGCATTGTCCGTCACTGGGCCGTAGGCGTCGAGCGCCACCACCATCCCGGCGAGCGCCAGCAGCGATGTCGCGGCAAAAGCCACGCCGATGATGCCTGCAATCTGGAACGTCGCGATCACCGCGACCACGATGACGAGCGTCGGCAGGGCCGTCGCCTCAAGGCTGATGGCCAACCCCTGAATGACGTTCGTGCAATGGCCGGGAACACTTCCTTGCGCGATACATTTCACCGGGCGATAGTTGGTGCCGGTGTAATATTCCGTGATCCAGACGAGCAGCCCGGTGACGGCGAGGCCGATCAACATGCACCAGAACAGCGCCATGCCGGTATATCCGCCATTGCCCGCCAGGTCCGCTCCGAACACCGCGTTTATATCCCCCAGCGTGCGCCAGGTGACATAATAGATTGCCGGAACTGACAGGATCGCGGTGGTCCAAAAGCCCTTGTACAGCGCCCCCATGATGTTGTTGGAGCCACCCAGGCGCACCATATAGGTACCAATGATCGATGTGATGATGCACACGCCGCCCACGATAAGCGGCAGCGACATCAGCGCCATCAGCTCGGCTGAAGAGGCCTGCACCAGCAGCGCGATCGACACCATGGTGAGGCCGAGCGTCACGACATAGGTTTCGAAAAGGTCGGCGGCCATCCCTGCGCAGTCACCGACATTGTCGCCGACATTGTCCGCAATCACCGCCGGGTTGCGCGGGTCATCCTCCGGGATGCCGGCCTCTACCTTGCCCACAAGATCCGCGCCGACATCCGCCGCCTTGGTGAAGATACCGCCGCCCAAACGCGCGAAGATGGAGATAAGCGAAGCACCGAATGCCAGCGCCGTCAGCGCCGCAACGATCTCGCGATCGTTAGGGGCGAGGTTCGATATATCGGTCAGATACCAGAACAGCACGGAAATCGCGAGAAGGCCGAGACCCGCCACGAGCATGCCGGTGATCGCGCCCGAACGGAACGCCAGCGTCAGCCCGCTTTGCAGCGACGACCGTGCGGCCTCCGCCGTGCGGACATTGGCGCGCACCGAAATATGCATGCCGACATAACCCGCCACGCCCGAGAGAATTGCGCCGATCAGGAACGAGAAAGTGGAAAGCCAGCCGAGCGTAACCGCCAAAATGACGGCGACGACAACGCCGACAATGGCGATTGTCCGGTACTGCCTGCCAAGATAAGCCTTCGCGCCTTCCTGAATGGCCGCGGCGATGGATTGCATTTGCTCGTTGCCGGCCGAAGCCTTCAACACCTGCTGACTTGTGAACAGACCATAAAGCACAGCCAGCAGGCCACACCCTATGGCAATCAAAACGACTGACATATGGTTTTCCTCTCCCCCGTTGTGGATTTCATGGGAAGCGCTCCGCCGGGGATAGATGGGCGCTCTTTTCATATGGTTGGAGACGACAAGATATCGCGGGGTGAAGCACCGATCCGGGCAGCTCAGTCATATTCATCCCAGCCTTCAGCATCGTAGCGGCCATT
>CAYGOH010000089.1:0-8840 GCA_964351385.1 uncultured Sphingobium sp.
TTTGTGGTGGGCGATGACGGGCTCGAACCGCCGACATTCTCGGTGTAAACGAGACGCTCTACCAACTGAGCTAATCGCCCTGACCGGCAAAAATTTTCCGGAAGGTGAGCCGCTATCTATGCCAAACCGGCCTCGGGTCAAGCCGTTTATCTCTTATGCTGGCAGATTTGCGGTTTCTGGGGCTTCATCCCCAAGCCCGAGCGCCATTAGCAGATAGCCGCGACTCCCATGAAACCAGCGGGATATCGCATCCGCGCCTTGATCCGACAATGCAATGAATATCCTTCGTCCATCCTTTGGATCGGCATGCCTCAACAAGAAGCCGCGCTCGGTCAGTTGTCTGATCCAGCGCAAAGCGGTGGTGGGCGGAACGGCTGCAGCAATACACAGGCTTGATACCGACACCTGTGTACCCTCCAGCCGGGCGGCCATGAGATCAAGCAGGATGTCCCAGGCAGGATCGGCAAACAGGTCGGGCGCAACCATGTGATCACGCAGCCTGCGGGCGCGCAGCATGGCCCGCACTTGCCTGCCCGAAAGGGCGGCTTCACCGGCCCCGATGGATGCTGG
Organism: uncultured Sphingobium sp.; assembly: GCA_964351385.1. Lineage (GTDB taxonomy): Bacteria > Pseudomonadota > Alphaproteobacteria > Sphingomonadales > Sphingomonadaceae > Sphingobium. The sequence continues at coordinate 571 of CAYGOH010000089.1, forward strand.
GGGTGAGGCATATTTTCTGCCTGGTGAACGCACCGCGACATGATTTGCGCCATCGTGCGCTATCTTGTCCGGTATGCGCTCCTGCACCAGCGCCTCGATGGTGCGGCTCAACCGCGCAATCTGGCCACTCAGTTGTTCGAAATGGTCTGCCTCATCGTTGCTACCGACATCATAAAGTCGCTCGCGGCCCCGCAGCGACGTTGCCGCTGCACAGAGCGCCGCCAGCATATCCTCAGGCGCCGGGTCGCACAAAATCGTCGAACTGTGTGATTGCACCGCAGTGTCAACCAGGTCGAGACCATCCATGCCGGTTATCACGATCAGCCGAGCGCCCTGCGCTTGCGTCATCATGTCCGCCCGCGCTAGAAGAGCTTCGATACCCGGTTCGGCCCCCGTGCAGGAAACAAGAATTACATCGACGTCGACAAGCATCGCCAGTCGCGTCGCCGCCAATTCGATCGAGACGGCATCGAGGATCCTGTAACCGACCGCGCAGGCCAGCGCGTCGATGCGCGCGAGGTTCGCGCTGCCACGATACTGTCCCGAGCAGATTAGCAGCGAAGCTTGCTCCGCCTCGGCACAATATCCACCCCAATCCGGAACGGATTTGCTGGCCCGTGTGGGGTCGGCATCCGAAATATCGAATGGCTGGAAGCTTTCAAAACCAGGTGCCACGGCGTTAAGGCTGCTCATTTTCCTGTTCCCCTTTATACTCACAAAGCCATTCCGTTCGATTGGATGCGCCACGGCGATTTCGACCTGACTATGGCTCGAAAAACAGGGCGCGCCCGCCAGCTCTGGTCCGAAATGGAGAAGTTATGATGATAGGGCCGGTCTGCCTGATGCCCATCATGGCACTGATGAGACATAGCCCACATGTTACGCGCCCTATTCAGAGGCTCGCCGTCGAATATGAGTTTTCTCCGAATTGGATCAATATTTTCTGGTATCGGAACGAAGGATTTCCTTTACTGCAGATCACGCGACTTCTGCTTGACTCGCATTGCCATATGTTCACTATATGTTCTTATTAAGTCAAGGTCCAGTCTCCATTTTCGCAAGCTATTGTTGGCCGTCGCCTCTTCTGGTGTTGCGCGAATAGTTGCGTTGCCTCTTTCATGGCGAAGACCTTTTGCCTAAGGCGCATTGCAATGCCTCGCCCGCCTGCTCATCCTTTGCACTCCCGCGACATCGCGGCTCTCGCCGCGGAGCTGGAGCGGTTTGATGCGCTGATGCGCAGCAGCGGGAGCGCCACGGCCACCCTTACCGATTGGATGCGCGCCCGAGCAATGCGGGCACAGGTCGATGTGGTCGCGCATGTGCGCGCGGATCAAGCCGCCGATTTGCCAGCAGGCCTGGCGCAGAGGCTGAAGCTCACCGATGCCGGGTCCATTGCCTATCGGCGCGTTTGGCTATCCTGTGAGGGGCGCGTCTTGTCGGTGGCGGAGAACTGGTTTGTTCCCGGACGACTGACCTCCGCAATGCGGCAACAACTCGCCGCAGGAAAAATCCCGTTTGGAAACGTAATCAAACCTTTCACGCCGGTCCGGCGGACGCTGTCCTCACGAAAACTGTGGTCGCCGTCTGATGAACAGGCTGCTGCTTGCTCGCGTCTGCCCACCACGCTCCTGCACCATCATGCAATTGTCAGCGATCGGTTGGGACTGCCAATCTGCGAGGTCAGCGAGATTTATACACGCAATATCCTGCGATAATGATGGGCGGGGTCAGGCTGTTTGGGTCCGACGCTAGATCTCGCCGACGCGCTTCTTGAACTGATCGAACTCGACATTGAGCGATTCCGTCAGTTTGCGTGCCATATCGCCCAGCCGAGCCGAAGCATCCCTCACTTCGTCTACCGATGTCTTGGTGGACCGCGCGGTGTTCGACAGCGCGCTCATCTGCGTATCGAAATTTTGCGACAGGCCTGCGGCATTGGATGCGTGAGTATTGATTTCCTGCGTTGCGTGCGCCTGTTCATTGATGATGTCCGACACGGAGATCGCCGCTTTTTCGGTTTTCTCGATCGAACCGGCAACGCTGGTCATGGCGACGATCGTCTGATCGATCGCCTTGGTCACATCGTCAATCCAGAGCTGGACATTATTGGCGGCATCACCCGTTTGCCGGGCCAGGTCCTTCACTTGGGCCGCCACAACGGCAAAGCCCGCTCCGCTTGGTCCCGCGCGCGCCGCCTCTATGCTGGCGTTGAGCGCGAGCAGATTGGTCTGTTTGGCAACGCTCTGGATGAAGTCGACAATCTGCGAAATTTGCGATGCACTGTCATTCAAAGACGTAAACAGGCGCTCGCTGCTCTTGCCGGTTTCGGCGGTTTCGATGGCGACCGCGCGCATCGTGTTCACCTGCGTTGCGATTTCTCGCACGGTGCTCGAAAGCTGGCTGGTCGCCGCCGCCACAGTGGTTGAGCTTGAAAGCACATCGCGCGCATTGACCGATGCCGCGTCCGCGTTCCTCTCGGTCGCCTCCGCGTCGGTCGCAAGCATGTTCGCGGTCGACCCCAAGGCGTTGGAAGCGCTGAGCAATGTTTCCACCGCCTGCGTGATGGTTCCGTCGAATGAAGCGAGTACCGATTCAAGCTGGGCGGCGCGACGGCTGGCCGCGCGCGCATCCTCGCGCAGGCGTTGTTCCTCCGCAATTGCGCGCTCAATCTCCGCCCGTTCTCGCCGCGTGAATTCCAGTTCGGCCTTGGCATGGGTCGCTTTCAGCTTCTCTTCCTGCCGGTCGCGTTCGGTCTCAAGTTTCTCAAGAAATGTGTTGAAGCTGTTGGCGAGGTCTTCGCTGTCGCCGCCTTTTTCTATCGACACGCGGCTGTCGAAGCCGCTGTTGCCTTTGATCAGCTGCAATAATACCGCATGGAGGTCCGCCGTGCCGAGGCGCGTATGATGTTCGGAGTCGTTGAGGCCGGACAGTTCGCTTTCTTCCGGTACGCGCAGGAAACCGATTTTTTTCGCGATAATGGCCAGCGGCAGCATCGCAAGCAATGTGAAGCCGCCAATTGCGGCAACGCCCATAGCCTGGATTTGAAATTGCGCAAACCGCCCATGCGAGAGGTTTTCGAGCGGGGCCGCATAGGCGACGCATAACGTGCCGACAGCGCCGGCGATGGCATGGGCGCTTACCGCACCAACCGCATCGTCGATCTTGCAGCGCCGTTCCAGAAATTCCTGCCCTAAAATGGCAGCCACAGCGCCCAGTGCGCCGGTCCATGTCGCGCCGAAGGTCGATGATGTGACGCATCCGGCGGTGATCGCCACCAGACCGGCGACAACGCCGTTGGTGGTGCGATCATACAGATAATAGCCGTCCATGCCCCGGCCGAGCAGCATGCCTGCCGCGCCGCCCGCTGCACCTGCCATAAGCGTATTCATCAGGGCATGCGCAAAATCGTCGCTGCCCGCCGTGGCGCCGCCGGCATTGAAACCGAACCAGCCGATCCATAGCAGCAGGACGCCTGCGACGGTCATCACCGGGCTATGGCCGTGAATGCGGATCGCCTTGCCGTCATCGGTGAAGCGGCCAAGGCGCGGCCCCAGCGCGATGATCATCGCAAAGGCGGTGACGCCGCCGATCACATGAACTACGGTGGACCCGGCAAAGTCGATGAAACCGCGCGCCTCCAGCCAGCCTGGCCCTGTGTCGGAAAGCAGCCCTCCCCACGCCCAGTGCCCGGCGATGGGGTAGACAAACGCCGCCAAAATCATCACGCATGCCATGTAGGAGCCAAAGCGCATGCGCTCTGCGACTGCGCCTGAAACGATCGTTGCCGCGGTGCCGCAGAACATGACCTGAAAAAAGAAGAATGTGATGGTCGACAGATCATCGAAGCGCGCCAGAATCAGCCTGTCGTCCCATCCGAAAAGGCCGGAATGCGTTGCGCCGAACATCAGGGCAAAGCCGACGCCCGCGAAACACAGCGTTGAAACCACGAAGTCCAGAAGATTTTTCATCGCGACATTGATGCTGTTCTTCGACCGCACCATGCCTGCTTCCAGAAACAGGAAGCCAATCTGCATCATTGCCACCAGGATGCTGGCGATGACGAGCCAGTTATAGTCGAACGCATCCTTCTCGGTTTCGACCCAGCCCGCGTGCGCCGGAGTTCCGGCAACCGTCAACGAACATGTAATAACTGCAATGAGCGTAACTAACCGCATCTGCAATGCCAATCCCTGTTAACCATCATTGCAATGCAACAAAATGGTTAATGTCGCGTGAAGCATTGCCCAGAACGTCAATGTTTTCGGATGCTTCCGCCGATTAAGGAGAGTTTGAGGACAGGGTCGGAATGATGCGCGGCATGTCCCCGACGCGGCGTTCTTCATGATGGACCCGATGACGACCACAAGACGGCGGACGGCTGTACCGCCATTTATGCGGTGGTGTCAGGTGGCGATTGGGTGCATTGATCTGGCATGAAACCTTCCCAGACCGATGCGACCGAGCGCGCAATTGCCCTGCTGGCACAATTGGTGGCGTTCGATACGACGTCCCGCAATTCAAATATCGATTTCATTGCATTTGTAGAGCGCACCCTTGCGGATTTCGGCGGGGTTGGAACCCGAACAGGCATCGACGGCAAGGCCAACCTGCTGGCGACGATCGGTCCCTGGGTGGAGAACGGCGTCGTGTTGTCGGGCCACACCGATGTCGTGCCGGTCGACGGTCAGGACTGGAGCAGCGATCCGTTCGTCATGCGTGAGAGGGACGGAAAGCTGTTCGGGCGCGGCACCAGCGATATGAAAGGGTTCATCGCCTGCGCTCTGGCTGCTGCGCCGATGTTTGTCGAGGCCGGTATTCGGCGGCCGGTGCATTTCGCGCTTTCCTATGACGAAGAGGTGGGGTGCCTGGGTGCCCCCGCCATGATTGAAGCGATGGTGCGCGATGTGCCCGCGCCGGCGGCGGTCATTGTGGGCGAACCAAGCCTCATGCGGATCATATCGGGGCACAAGGGCCTTGCTCATTTTGATGTACTGGTTTCCGGCAAGGCTGCGCATTCCAGCCTGACCCATATCGGCCTTTCGGCGAACGATATCGCCATTCGGCTGATGCACATTTTGACGGAACTCGCTGACCGGCTCCAAGCCGATACACATGATGCGGCGGGATTCGAACCACCCCATGCGACATTGACCGTCGGCACCATCCAAGGAGGGACAGCGGTCAATATTCTCGCGGAAAGCTGTCGTTTCCGTTTCGATCTGCGCTGCCTTCCCGATCAGGATGCGGAGACTATTCTGGCTCCGTTCATGGATGCAGTGGCTGATCTGGACCGGCAGATGAAGGCGCGCTTTCCCGAGACGGGGATTGTCGTCAGAACCGCGCCGCACCATGTTCCAGCCTTCCGCACGGAAGCAGGAGGATATGCCGAGGCGCTTGTGCGCAAGCTGACCGGCGATAACCGCCCCTCCGGCGTCGTGCCCTATGGTTCGGAAGCCGGCCAGTTTCAGGGGGCGGGGATGTCGACCGTCATTTTCGGCCCCGGATCCATCGAACAGGCGCACCAGCCCGACGAGTTTATAGAGCGTGATCAGATCGCCAAGTGCATGGAGTTCATGGAAAGGCTGGCAAAGGAGCTAGCCGAAACCTAGGGCGCGGGTCAGAACGGGCTTTCACCATACCAGTTGCCGGCGCGCGCGTAACGGCACACCAGAAATTCTTCCTGATCGTTTTTGGCGCGTGCGCAGCCCACCCGCCCGGTGTCGCGCCAAACCATCTGGGTATAGTGACCGACGTCGGAAATATCGCCTGTCGTGCTGTTGTTGGGGAAGCGCCCGGCCTTGAAATATTGCTTTTCTTCCGCCCAGGCGCCGACCATGGCTTCGGGCGAGAAATATCCGGCGGTGCCTGCCCAGAGATTTTCACCCTGAGGGTTTCCCGGCATCTGAGCGGCATGTTCGAACCGCCCCGTCGCCGCGAGATGGTCAGCCCATTTTTGTGCCGATGCGGCCAGCTTCGGGTCCCATTTCATCGCATCGAGGCCGAGCAGGTTGCGTTCGGCGTTATGCGCGTTGAGCAGGCGCAGGTTGAAATCGTTCGGTACTGTCGGGGCCGCCGCACCCATGATCAACGGCGTGGCGGCCAAGGCAACCATGCGGGCGATACAGGATTTCCAGCCTTGCGAACGCATAATTGACAAGTCTCCAGCGGGTGCATGGAGAGTTTTGTCATTAAGTTCTAACCCGCCGCTTTAATGGCTTGGTAAGCTGTACATTAACCCATTTTCAATGAAGCAGGACGCTATGATTTGGGCGGGGTTGCAGGCGAAGTCGCGCTCAGGATCGCTACCGGATCACCCAGTTTCACCTGCGCAAACAGGCGCTCGGCGAATTCTCGCGGCACACCGACGCAGCCATGGGTGGCGGCACCCTTGACCACATCGCTGCCATGAATGGCAACGCCATCAGCCGTCAGGCGCAGCATGAAGGGCATGGGCGCGTCATAGGTCCGCGAATGATAATCTTTCGCCTTTTGCAATATGGGGAAAACCCCGGAAGGCGTTTCCTTGATATCCGCTCCGTAGATGATGACGGAGGTGCCGATCTCATGGCCCGCGCGAAATACGGATAGCAGCTGATGCGCCATATCCACGCGGATCCACACATCGCCTGCAGGCACGCCGTCTTCATTCCAGCTAAAGTCACCGAATCCCATCTTCTCCCGGACATTGAGCACGCTGAGGATTGTTCGCTTCTCCCCGTCAGGCAATCGGAAAGTGGGGGCGTTTTTAGCGGGATAGGTGAGGCGCACGCCATCTGACGGCAGCGGGACGGCCATGGTCTGAGCGGTTGCGATGTTGTCGGTGGAAACAGGCCGGTGAGCCACCAAAAAGGCTGCGGCGGCCAACGTGGTCATCAGCGCGACATACAGCGCAACTTTGCTAGGTCGCATCCGTGCTTTTCTGGAAGCTCTGCCGTGTTTGCCGGGCGTTACGCCGCCGGTTGCGACGCATTGCCGCACCGATGCCGAACATGCCCACGATCATCAAGGCCCAGGTTTCCGGCTCCGGCACCGCAGATACCGGCGGCGGGCCGCCGCTGCTGCCCCCAGGCCCACCTGAACTTGACAGGGGATCGCCTGAGCTGGTTCCGGGGTCGCCAGAGCTTGTTCCTCCACTGGAGCTGGTTCCCGGATCACCCGAGCTTGTTCCGCCACCTGAACTGGTCCCCGGGTCGCCCGAACTTGTTCCTCCGCCTGAGCTTGCACCGGGGCCGCCCGAACTTCCATCTCTGGGGCGATTTAAACCGACAGGACTCCCGTAATAAGGATCGGGAGGCGGCAGTGCGAGGCCGGGTGCGGACTGGGGGTTCGGAGAGGGCAGGACGGCGAAGGCCGTTGGACCGAGACCGCCCTGCGGTGCGGGATCGTCAAGATCGCCGTCGCCCATGGGAACGCCGTTTCCGGCAGGCGCGGCTTGTGAAGCAGGTGCCTTTTCGGGCATCGCGACAAAGGCTGACGGCTGCTTTGCCTGCTTGGTTTGGAACATCGCCCCTGCGTCGCGCGCGCCGGGGGAGCGCAGGGCGAGCATCGCAAGCGGGTCGGCCAGAGCCGACGCGATCATTCCGCCGCCATTGGTGCCGCCGGCGAATATGCCGCCCAGCCCAAGCCCGCAGGTAACAATTGCCCCTGCGGCGAAAGAAATGAATATCCTGCTACGTTTCATATCGTCAGATTCGCTTCTCGCTCATAATCGCGCAGTTCATGACAAAGTTCCGTTTATTTCCATTACGATGATTTTATCAGCCATACGATATAATATAACCGAAGCGGCCAGAAAAAGTTATAGTGAAAATCTGATTATATTAGGAACCTCTGTCCTGAAAGGATACGGATATTAACCTCACTGCTTATAGAATAGCTCAGAGCGTTTAGAAATGCGGTTAACTTTTCGTGATTGAAACGCCGGGTGGGGGCGGTTTTCCGCACTACAACGCCCGGCCATTCATTTCAATTTTTAGCTTAGAAGTTTTTATACCATGTGGCGAAGCGGCCCAGCCCTTCGGCCAGCATGACCTCCAGCCCGCGCGGGTCGTCGCCACCGATGATGATGCGGGCGGCCGCTTGAAATCGTCGATGGCTGCGCCCTCGCGCAGGAATTCGGGAAAGGACACAACCGCGAAAACCGCGTCGGCATCTTTGACGCCTTCGCTCAGATCCGTCGTGAAGCGCAGGCGGCCGGACGCCACATTGCTCGCGACTAGTGACCCGAATCTGAAGTTCGTATCATTGTATCGATAGCGTGGAACGAACTT
>CAYGOH010000090.1:0-8680 GCA_964351385.1 uncultured Sphingobium sp.
CTCCTGCTTTTTCTTTTCCATGCTGGCGTCGCCCGCATCCTTATCGATGGCGCGGCCCTGCCGCTCCGATGTTGTGGTGAGCAGCATTTCCTGAATGACGTCGGGCAGCGTCGCCGCCTCGCTCTCAACCGCTCCGGTCAGCGGATAGCAGCCCAATGTGCGGAAGCGAATCGAGCGCATCACCGGCTCTTCCCCGTCCTTCAAGGGCATGCGGTCATCATCGACCATGATCAGCAGGCCATCGCGCTCCACCGTCGGGCGCGGCGCGCTGAAATAGAGCGGCACGATCGGAATGTCGTTGAGATGGATATATTGCCAGATATCGAGCTCGGTCCAGTTCGAGATCGGGAACACGCGGATGCTCTCCCCCTTCGCCTTGCGGGCGTTATAGAGGTTCCAGAGCTCCGGGCGCTGGTTCTTCGGATCCCAGCGATGATTGGCCGAGCGGAACGAAAAGACGCGCTCCTTAGCACGGCTCTTTTCCTCGTCGCGCCGAGCGCCGCCGAATGCCGCGTCGAAACCGTAGAGATCGAGCGCCTGCTTGAGCCCTTCCGTTTTCCACATGTCAGTGTGCAGCGGGCCGTGATCGAACGGGTTGATGCCCCGATCCTTCGCCTCCGGGTTCTGATAAACGAGCAATTCCATGCCCGCGTCCTGCGCCGCCTTGTTGCGCAGGTCGTACATCGCCTTGAACTTCCACGTCGTGTCGACATGCAACAGGGGGAATGGCGGCGGCGAGGGATAAAAGGCCTTCTTCGCCAGATGCAGCATCACCGCGCTGTCCTTGCCCACCGAATACAGCATCACGGGCTTGGTCGCCTCGGCCACGACCTCCCGGATGATGTGGATGCTTTCAGCTTCCAGCCGTTCCAGGTGGGTCAGCATTTTCGTATCAGTCATGCACGCTCCATTCATTCACGCGAACAGCATATGACAGGCCCGCAAAGCCATTTGACCTCCCAAATGGGAGTATGATAGATTAACTGTCATGCGCGTAATCTCAATCGGTGAAGGCAGCCTGTTAACGGCCCTTTATGAAGGAATGTTTGAACAACCCTTGTGGCAGGGCTTCCTCTCGGCGCTGATGGCGCAAACGGGCGGCACCCACGCGAGCCTGCTTTTCCGTCCAGCGAGCAATGAGGAAGTCGTGGAGCTCTCGGTCGGCACCGACCTTTCCGGCCAAATCCGTTCGCTGGTCGCCCGATCACAGGACGCCCAACAGTTTTCGGGGCAGGAGATGCGCGAAGGACGTGTCTATGCGCTGAACGAACTGTTGGAGCGGATTGACACCGCGCAGGATACTTTGTCCGCCGACGCCATTGCCGCAGCCAGAATCAAGGATGTGAGAAGCACGCGCATCGCCGAACCAAGCGGCGTGAGCGCGTGGCTGACGATAGCCAGCAGCCGCAGCTTCAACGCCGCAGACGCGGCCTTGCTGGTCAACCTTGTTCCGCATGTGCGGATTGCGTTGCGCAGCTTCATCGCTCTGGAACGCGAAAAATTCCATTCGTCGGTAGCCTCGACCGCGTTCGGACGTCTTAATTTCGGCTGGCTGACGCTGGATTCCCAATGCCACATCCTCGACGCCACACCCAATATGGAGCAACTGTTCCAACGCACCGGCATCCTGCGGCGCGGCCGCTATAACCGGCTGATGCCGGCCTCCCCCGCCGTCGACCGGGAAATTTCGGAGCTGGTCAAACAGATTGCGCAAGGCACACACCCTCAACCCAAGGCAATCAACCTGAGCCGCGACCCGTGGATGGACATGCTGGTCACGCCTGCACAAAAGCCCGCCATCGCCGGACATACAATGCCGATCGCCATCGCCTATGTCAGCGGCGACCGGCAGTCACAGGCGGATCGATGCGACCAGCTTGTCGACTTGTTCGGAATATTGCCCAGCGAAGCCCGGCTGGCCTGGCAGCTGGCGCAGGGCACCTCCATTGCGCAAGCGGCGAAAGCCATCGGCCTGACCGAGGAAACCGCGCGCAATTATTCGAAGAAAATCTATGCCAAGACCGGTGCGCGCGGCCAGCCAGAGCTGGTGCGCATCATTATGACCAGCGTTCTGGCCATCGCCTGAGCCAGCCCCTTTCACCGGCCACCCCACCAAATGCTGCATTTTTAATATTGCGAATGATTATCATTATGATACTATGATTCGCGAAGGAAGACGACTATGCTTGTGTGCGTGTGCAACGGGATCAGGGAAAAGGATTTTCGCTCGGCAGTTCGCGAAGGCGCGACCGGGCCGTATGACGCCTATGCCCGGCTTGGCCGCCGCCCCAAATGCGGACAATGCGTCTCTTTTGCCAAAACCCTGATCGCGGACGAACGCATCCCCGCCTGATCCGCATCGCCGTCCGGCACCTTTTACGGACTTAACATCCCGCCCTCACCGCCTATAATGTCGGCTGCCTCATTCATTTATCAGGAGCCGTCATCATGAAGGGTGATCCCCAAGTCATCGAGTTTCTCAACATCGCCCTGAAAAATGAACTGACGGCGATCAACCAGTATTTCCTGCATTACCGGATGCTCGATCACTGGGGCATCAAGAAACTCGCCAAGTTCGAATATGAAGAATCCATCGATGAGATGAAGCACGCCGACAAGCTGGCGGAGCGCATCCTGTTCCTGGACGGCATTCCCAATTTTCAGCTGCTTGGGCGATTGAAGATCGGTGAGACGGTCGAGGAAGTGCTGAAAGCCGATCTCGAATTGGAGATGGAGGCAATCCCGCTATTAAAGCAGGCGATTGTCCATTGCGAAACCGTGCATGATTTCGTCAGCCGCGACCTGTTCCAGCACATTCTCAACAGCGAGGAAGAGCATGTCGATACGCTGGAAACGCAGTTCGAGATGATCGAACGCATGGGCCTGCAAAATTATATTCAGCTCAATTCGCAAGCACCCGAAGGCTGACAGGTGTGAAAGCGGGGCCGACAGACCCCGCCTCTTTTAGCGCAATGCGCCCGCCACCAGCTTGTGCAATTTGCTGTGGATGGCGTCGTTGCCCGCAATGACTTCACGGCGTTCGACGGGCTGGCTGCCACCGCGGAAATCGGTGACGAAACCACCCGCTTCGCGAACGAGCAAAATGCCCGCCGACACGTCCCAGGGTTGGAGGCCGGACTCCCAAAAGCCGTCATATCGACCCGCCGCGACATGCGCGAGGTCGAGCGCAGCCGCGCCGAAGCGGCGGATGCCGGCCACCGACGGCGCGACCGCGCCAAAGATGCGCGTCCACTGCGCCATATCGCCATGGCCGAAAAACGGAATGCCCGTCGCAATCAGCGCGTCGGCGAGGTCGCGGCGCGCGGACACGCGCAGACGCTGATCATGCCGCCATGCACCCCGGTTCTTTTCGGCCCAATAGCTCTCGTCGGTGATCGGCTGATAGATCAGGCCCGTCGTGACTTCGCGCTTGCCGCCCGCCAGAGGCTCCTCAACCGCAATCGAAATCGCGAAGTGCGGAATGCCGTGCAGAAAGTTTGTCGTGCCGTCGAGCGGGTCGATGATCCAGCGCGGCTTGGTGGGATCGCCGGGGATCTCCCCGCCCTCTTCCAGCAAGAAGCCCCAGTCGGGCCGGGCCCGCTGCAGCTCTTCAACCAGAGTTTGCTCGGCGCGCTTGTCCGCCATCGACACAAAATCCGCAGGGCCCTTGCGGCTGACCTGCAGATGCTCGACTTCACCGAAATCGCGACGCAAACGCGGAGCCGCCTTGCGCGCTGCGCGCTCCATGACCGTAAGGAGACCAGAATGAGAAACCATGATGCGTCAGTCGGCCCGCTTCACATATTCGCGCGCGTACACGTCAACGACGATGCGCGTGCCGGTCGTGATGTGCGGCGGCACCATCACGCGGACGCCATTGTCGAGAATGGCGGGCTTGTAGCTGGCTGAGGCGGTCTGCCCCTTCACGACGGCATCGGCCTCGACGACTTCGGCTTCGACCTGCTCAGGCAATTGTACGGAAATCGGGCGCTCTTCATACATTTCGAGCTGCACCATCATACCGTCCTGAAGGAATGCGACAGCTTCGCCGATGAGATCGGACGGCAGATTGATCTGGTCATAGGTTTCGGTATCCATGAAAACGAGCATGTCGCCTTCGGGATAGAGATACTGGAAATCCTTGGTATCGAGGCGAATACGCTCAACCGTTTCGGCGCTGCGGAAACGCACATTATTCTTGCGCCCGTCAATCAGGTTCTTCAGCTCGACCTGCATATAGGCGCCGCCCTTGCCGGGCTGGGTGTGCTGAATTTTCACGGCGCGCCACAGGCCGCCCTCATATTCTATGTTGTTGCCGGGCCGGATTTCGACACCGCTGATCTTCGCCATCGCGCTTCTGCCTGATTATGGTTGGGTAAAAAGAGCCGGGCCGCGCTGTAGCGGGATGCGAAACCAAGGGCAAGAGCGCACGCGCCACTGGCCATGAGACTGGCCCGAATTGCCGCCAAAATCTGCAAAGCCTGTTTGAATATGGCGTCGGTGATGCTAGTTCCCTGCTCAAGACATAACCGCCTGACTCGCGGGTGGATCGACAGTTAATGACGAGCTCGATTGGGGAATCATCACACATGCTCAAAATGACCCGCCTTGCCGGCACCGCGCTTTCCACTCTCGCGTTGGCCCTGACGATGCAATCAGCACAGGCCGAAACATTGCAGGAAGCACTGGCGGCTGCGTACCGGACCAACCCGACCCTGAATGCGGCGCGGGCGCAGCAACGCGCGATTGATGAAGGCGTCCCGCTGGCCAAAGCCGACGGACGACCGGATGCGGGTGTGTCAGGAAGCTATGAAGAGCAGCTACATCGTGAGCGACCGATTATTGGTCAGTCTGGCAGCATTGCAATTCGCGACTTCGTTGCACCTCGCAGAAACGTGAACGGTCAGGCCAGCGTCACCGTGCCGATCTACCAGGGCGGCATCGTACGCAACAACATCCGCTCCGCCAAGAAAGATGTGGAAGCGGGCCAGCAAGATCTGCGCGCGACGGAATCCTCGGTGTTTGCTCAGGTCGTAGCGGCCTACATGGACGTGATCAGCAACTCTTCCGTCGTGACGTTCAACCTTCAGAATGTGAAAGCGCTGCAGGTCAACCTTCAGGCCAGCAGCGACAGGTTCGAGGTTGGCGATCTCACGCGTACCGATGTCGCGCAATCCGATTCCCGGCTGGCGATCGCTCTCGCCAATCTGCAATCGGCGACGTCGCAGCTGATTGCGTCCAAGGAGCGGTATATCGCACTGGTGGGCCATGCACCCGTCGCGCTGGAAGCACCGCCGCCGCTGCCCGGCCTTCCGGCATCGCCCGAAGCCGCAGTAGAGGTCGCCCTGCAAGAGAACCCGGACATATTGGCCGCGAAGAGTGCGCGCGATGCCGCACATTATGACACCAATGCCGCCAAGGGGCAGATTGCCCCGAGGCTGTCTGCGTTTGCGCGCGGCAGCTACCTCGATTATCTGGATTCTGAGCAGGACCTGAACCCGGCGATCGCTCCGCAGGGTTCAACCAAATCAGCTACAGCCGGCGTTCAGCTGACCATCCCGATCTATCAGGGTGGCCGCCCAGGCGCTTTGGCGCGGCAGGCGACAGCACGCGAATCCCGCGCGATGGAACAGGTCATCGGCGTGGAGCGCGACGTGATTGCGCAGACGCGCTCAGCCTATGCAAGCTGGCAGGCTTCGCTGCAGGCGATTGAATCGACCAGCAAGGCGGTATCGTCCGCCGATCTGTCGCTGGAGGGCGTGCGGGCCGAGAACAGCGCGGGTACGCGCACGATCCTCGACATTCTCGATTCACAGCGAGACCTTCTTAATGCGCAAGTTCTCTATGCCACGGCGCAGCGCGACGCCTATGTCGCGGGCTTCTCGCTGCTCGCGGCGATGGGACATGCGGAGGCCGCCGACCTCGGTCTGGATGGCGGCCCGCTCTACGATCCGATGGACAACTACAAAAAGGTTCGCGGCAAGCTGTTCGATTTCGATTTTGGCCCCTCCGCGAAGGAGAGTTCGACCCGCACCGTCGATACAGTGCCGCAAGATGCGACACTTGAAACGAGCAATGGACAATAGCCGCCAAAGAGTTCGGGACAGCATTTTTACGAATATTTAACTATACACCTTCACGACTCCAAAGAAAAGATTGCAAGAATACAGCGGAAGTCGAAGGTTAACCCGGATTTAACCATGAATATTTTCGTATATTTCAATGAAATATGCGAATTATCCGTTCATGGAACAGAAATTCACAGATTTATTGACCAAGGAAAAGCGCCGTCAACGCATCGTCGTCGGCGCTCTGACTTTGGGCGTGGCGCTTGTTGTCCTGTCTTCGCGCAGCGAGCGGGCCATGTTTCATACCGACACGCTTCCCGGCGTTTTCGCAACATTGGGTGAGCCGGATCTGGCGATTCCGATTCCCGGCCTGAGAGACCGCAGCCCGTCGGCTTTCTTCGCGGGTCTTCGCAGCTTCAAGGAACAGCCTACTGGTGCTGGCAACGGACGAAATGTGATTCCCGCCGCCTCGCTCCAGCAGATCGGCCCGATTGCGCAGAATCTGATGTATGCAGGGAACACGCCCGACATTTTTACTGCGCCCGGCCTTCTTCCCTTTGGTTCGACGCCACGGCTTCCGGGCACCCCGCCTTCCATGAAGCCGCCCCTTCCCTTGCCTGAGGGAGGCTACACGGCTCCTTCTCCATCTGCCGGCGGTGGGGGCGACCTTGACAGGAAGAGTGATGATCCACCTCCTTCCAAGGAAGGGACTATACCCGAGTCCGAAAATCCGCCGGTCACCGACAACAGCCCTCCGACGGGAACGCCTGGACCGGAGCCAAAAGACCCACCCGTCACGGACCATAATCCTCCGGTCGACACGCCAAAGACGGTCTCCCCCGTGCCCGAGCCGCAAAGCTGGGCGCTGATGATCATCGGTTTTATGGCTGTGGGAGGCATGATGCGGGCCTTCAAGACACGACAACGTTCTGCCGGTTCGCCGCAAGCGGCATCCTGAATCGGTTCAGCCCTCTATTGCACCGAGCGCGGTGAAGCGGTGCCGCTCGGCTGCGTCAGCCGATGATCATGCGCCCGTTGCCAAGCGTGATCGTACCAAGCTCCGAAAGCGCGTTCTGACCGAGCAAGGAAACGGGCAGGCCGTTGTCGATGATTGCCGCATCAATGTTGCGCAGATCGCGCCCTGCGATGGTCATGCTGTCGATCTTCGTGGACCGCGCCGTTGTGGTGCCGCCCGCAGTGCGCAGCGTAGCGCCCTTGGCCGAGACATTCTTGTGGAGGCCCATGGCGGCCGCGTCGCGCGCGGTCAGCACGGTCACGCTCGCACCCGTATCGATGAGGAAGCGCATACGCTTGCCACCGGGCATATGGGCATGGATGTAATATAGACCGTCGGCATCCGGCAGGATTTCACTGGATGTCAGCGGTGCGGCCGCTGGACGCGCCTGCTGTGCGGTCTCGACATAAGACGCCATCACCGTTTCGGTACCGTTGGCCGCATGCACCGGCTCCGTGGCACCCAGACCACTGCCCATTGCAAAAGCCGCGAGCAATGTACCCGCACCGGCCATCAGAAGCTGAAATTCCGTCTTGATCATGTCCACCCTAATGACAGGCGGGCACCAAAACAGCGTTTTCAAACATTCTAACGACGAAATTAACCCTGAATTATCATTCGCCCGCCGGGGCAGCCAAATCCTCGGCCATTTTCCGCTCAATCCGCCTCCTGCGACGGCGCTCCAGCCAAACCACGCCACTGAATATGATGGACACGACCACGAGCTGCGCCGCAATCATCAGGTAAGGCCAGCGAAGGCGGTCGGCGTCCCTGTAGAGAAGGTAGGTCACAGGATCGATGGGATATCCGATGTTCTGATACAGGCGCCGCACATCGCCGGGCAGAGAATCACGCTTGAGCACACCCGACATTTGCGGGATGAGTGGCGTCTGCAGATGCGCCTGTTCGCGCACCTCGACAAAAAACCGGGCGGGTCCGGGACTGGCGATGTCGTGGACCGGCGCGAACAGCAATTGACGGCGCAGCAGGAGCGCTCTCTGATCGAACTGCACCAGCACATCGAGATCGACCGGCCCCTTCAAGGTCGCTTTCCCATCGGGAACACTGTCCGTTCCGACAGCTTCTATATCAATCACGCGCGGCTTGCCGACGCCATCAGGCAGTAGAAAAGAAGACACAAGCGATGCAAAGGCGACGGCGCCAGCGGCGACAGCGACGACTTCGCAAAATCTCTCAAGCCGCCGGGAATAGCGCAGTGCGGCAACCGGAGGATCAATGACCTCTTTGGCCATCTTCTTCCATCGTTGCCTGAGGATCAGCAGCATGACCAGCAATGGAAGACTGAAAAACAGGCACAGCAGGAAAATGGTCGTGCCCGGATAATAATGATCCAGCACGTCATATTGCCACTCGGCCAACCGCTCCACAATTCCCCGATAATAAAAGGCCTGCCATGCAAATAATGTGGCCAGAACGCCAAACCAGATGATGGATATGACGCCCACAATGCGCTTTTCGCGCTTCAGATCATTTTGCGCCAGATCATCTCGCGTCTGTGTCATGGCCCCCGCCTTTTCTGTTTTCGCGCCGGAAGATGCGACGCCGTACCACCATCATGCGTTCAATATCAGCAGCC
>CAYGOH010000091.1:0-8509 GCA_964351385.1 uncultured Sphingobium sp.
CAGTGATCTTCGAAGAGTTCAAGGGCACCGGCAACAGCGAAATCGTGCTCGACCGCAAGGTTGCCGACAAGCGTATCTTCCCGGCGCTGGATGTCGGCAAGTCCGGTACCCGTAAGGAAGAGCTGCTGGTGGACAAGGAACAGCTTTCCAAGATGTGGGTGCTGCGCCGTATCCTGATGCAGATGGGCACGGTTGACGCGATGGAGTTCCTGCTCGACAAGATGAAGAATTCGAAGACTAACGAGGATTTCTTCGATTCCATGAACCAATGACGTCACAGGACGTTTTGAGTAGCGATGCTTGATCTGATTTTCGCCGCTGCGGCTTCCGCAGATGCCTCTTCCCTGGCCACGATCTGGGGCCATATCATTGCCGACTTTTCCAATATCGGTTCACCGACTGCACTGGCTGCATTCGGTCAGGTGCTGATGATCGACATCTTGTTGGCGGGCGACAATGCCATTGTTGTCGGTGCGCTGGCGGCCGGCCTGCCGGAGGCGCAGCGCAAAAAGGTCATCCTGATCGGCATCATGGCGGCGTTGGTGCTGCGCATCGGCTTCGCGCTGGTCGTCACCCAGCTGATGCAGATAGTCGGGTTGATCTTCGCGGGCGGCCTGTTGTTGCTCTGGGTCAGCTGGAGCATGTGGCGCGAACTCCATCCCAAACGGGGCGCGGATACGCCAGATGATCCAAGCGACGACGATATATCGGGTATTCGTCCAGCCAAGAGCTTTGCGGCGGCAGCATGGGCCGTCGCTGTTGCCGACGTCTCCATGAGCCTCGACAATGTGCTGGCGGTCGCGGGTGCGGCGCGCGAACATCCCGGAATCCTCATCATCGGCCTGATCTTATCGGTCGCATTGATGGGCATCGCGGCCAATTTCATCGCCAAATATATCGAGCGCTATCGCTGGATCGCCTATGTCGGACTTGCCGTAATTGTCTATGTTGCCGGATCGATGATCTATGAAGGGCTTGTCGATCGCCATGTGGGCGTCTTGACCTTGTTCTGAAGAAGGCGCACTTTGTGCAGGCGCGAAATACGGCGATTAAGGGTGAAGGAACAAGGCAATGAAAATTACCGCCAATGTCGATTGCACTCCGGAAGAAGCGCGGTCTTTTCTGGGACTGCCCGACCTTTCGCCCATTCATGAGAAATATGTCGAGTCTGTGATGAGCGCGATGGACGGCGCAGGCAGTCTGGAGCAGATGGACAAGATGATCCGCGCCTTTGCGCCCATGGGGGACGCGAGCATGCGGCTGTTCCAGCAGCTTATGGACATCGGCCTGAGTGGTACCGGTGGAAGCAGCAGCAACAAAAGCTGACGCGGCGTGACGTGACCGATACGATATATGCGTTGTCGAGCGGCAAGCCGCCCGCCGGTATCGCGATCATTCGGATAAGCGGCTCACAATCCTTTGATATATATACGCTATTTACCGGTTGTGCCGGTTCCTCCGTTGTACCGAGAACCGCGCATTTGCGCTCGTTGAAAGACCCTGAAAGCGGTGAACCTCTTGACCGCGCATTGACGCTGTTCTTTCCTGGCCCGAACAGCGTAACAGGGGAAGATCTGGTCGAGTGGCACTGCCATGGCGGGCACGCGGTGGTCCGGGCGGTGCTGGACGCGCTGGCGCGTTTGGGCCGCCGGGATGCCAGCCTAGGCTTGCGGGAGGCGCAGCCGGGCGAGTTTACCCGACGAGCGTTCGAAAACGGACGCATCGACCTGAATGAAGCGGAAGGTTTGGCTGACCTGCTGACTGCTGAAACCGAGACGCAGCGGCGATCGGCCATGATGATGGCGGAGGGACATTTCTCCCGGCGGCTTGCGGGCTGGCGCGCGACCTTGCTGGGATGCTCGGCGCGGGTGGAATCGCTGCTCGATTTTTCGGATGAAGATGACGTGCCGGGTGAAGGGGCCGAAGGCGCAGTGCGGACCGATATGCGCGCACTGGCTCAGGAAATGACGGGGCAACTCGCGCTGCCGCCTGCTGAGCGCCTTCAGGACGGAATTCATGTTGTTCTTGCCGGACCGCCCAATGCGGGCAAATCGACATTGCTCAATGCGCTGGTGGGGCGCGATGCCGCCATCGTTTCCGATATCGCGGGGACGACACGCGACCGGATAGAGGTTCCGGTCAATATAGGCGACATCGCTTTCGTGCTGACAGATACAGCGGGATTGGCAGGTGAGACCGGGGATGCGATTGAGCGCATCGGCATCGACAGGGCGCAGGCGGCGATAAAGGCATGCGACATTTTGTTGTGGCTCGGCGATCCGGTGGAGTGTCCACGTGATGACGGGATTCGCATATCGGCGCAGAAGGATCGCCCTGATTGGGCGCCGGCGGATGGTGCGGACATTGCTGTGTCGGCCATCAGTGGCGAGAATATGGATGCGTTGCGTGATATATTGATTGCGCGTGCCACCGAACTTATTCCGGGTGAAAGCGAATATGCGCTGCACAAGCGCCAGCGCGATGCCGTCGCCGATATGGTGTCGGCCCTGCACAATGCAGCCGCTGAAGCCGATCTTCTGGTAGCAGCCGAGCATTTGCGCCTGGCGCGCTCGGCCATGGATCGATTGATTGGGCGGAGCGGCATAGAAGATATGCTCGACAGTCTTTTTTCGAGGTTCTGCATCGGAAAATGATGCCGAGATGTTTCACGTGAAACATGCCGCTTTGACGGGTTGATCCGGTTGGATTATGGCGCACGCATGAGCGATCAGTATGATGTCATCGTGATCGGGGGCGGTCATGCCGGGACCGAGGCTGCTGCTGCGGCCGCTCGGCGTGGCGCACGCACGGCACTTGTCACGTTCGATCCTGGCGCAATCGGCGCGATGTCGTGCAATCCGGCGATTGGCGGCTTGGGCAAGGGGCATCTGGTTCGCGAAGTCGATGCGCTGGATGGCATTATCGCACGTGCGTCGGACGATGCGGCGATCCATCATCGGATGCTGAATGCGAGCAAGGGCAAGGCGGTTCAGGGTCCGCGCATCCAGGCTGATCGTGCCCTGTTTCGGGCATCCGTGCAAAGACAGGTTTCGGCACAAATCAATCTTGACGTCATAGGGGGAGAAGCCGCGGATCTACTGTTCGAAGGCGAAAAGTTGTCTGGCGCAACTTTGGCCGATGGCAGCGTGATCCGGGCCGGGGCGGTAGTTCTCGCCACCGGTACTTTCCTGGGCGGTAAGCTTTTCCGTGGGGAAGAACGCTTCGTCGGCGGCCGGATTGAGGAACGGGCTGCGTCGCAACTCGGTAAGCGGCTGCGGCATCTGGGTCTGCCCTTAGCGCGACTGAAGACCGGTACGCCGCCGCGTCTGGATGGCCGGACGATCGACTGGGCGGTGCTGGAGGCGCAGGCGTCGGATCGTGATGGGTGGACAATGAGTGCATTGACGCCACGCCGTCTGAACCCGCAGCTCTCTTGCGCCATCACGCGCACGAACACCCGAACACACGACATCATCCGTTCCGGCCTTGATCGCTCGCCTTTGTTCAGCGGCGCGATCGAGGGCAGGGGCCCGCGCTATTGTCCGTCGATTGAGGACAAGATTTTTCGCTTTGGGGATCGCGACGGGCATCAGATTTTTCTGGAGCCCGAAGGGCTCGACACACATCTTGTCTATCCCAACGGCATCAGCACGTCGTTGCCGGTGGATATTCAGCTGGCAATGGTTCGCTCGATGCGCGGCCTGGAGCGGGTTGAGATGCCGGTGCCCGGCTATGCGGTCGAATATGATTATGTCGATCCCCGCGCGTTGGACCGTGGCCTTGGCCTTTCGGCGATCCCCGGCGTATTCTGCGCGGGACAGATCAACGGAACCACGGGATATGAGGAGGCGGCGGCGCAAGGACTTGTCGCGGGGGCAAATGCCGCGGCCTTTGCACTGCGCGAGGCGCCGCTGATCCTGGATCGTGCCGACAGCTATATCGGCGTAATGATCGACGACCTCATTCTCCATGGCGTGACGGAGCCCTATCGTATGCTGACGGCGCGGGCTGAATACCGCCTGCGCCTGCGTGCCGACAATGCGACGACGCGGCTGACGGCGCAGGGGAGCGCGCATGGGCTGGTCGGCAGTCGGCGGCAGGACTGGTTTGCAGTCCGTATGGCTGCGCGTGAGAATATCCTCGCAGAGCTGGAGCAGCCATTCTCGACGGCGGAGCTTGCGAAGTTGGGGGCAAGCGTTCGGCAGGATGGCGCACGACGCAGTCTTTATGAATGGGCGCGCTTCCCGGAGCTGGCCGATATCGTCACCGGTTTGACGCCATCGCTGGTTGGTGCAGATCCTGCACTGCGCGACGAGATATTGGAGGATGCGCGTTACGCACCTTATCTTGAGCGACAGGCGGCCGAGGTTGCCGAGCTGCGTAAGCAGGAGGCGATCCGCATCCCATCGCATTTCGACTACGATAATATTGGCGGTCTATCGTCCGAGATGCGCGAACGGCTGAAAGCAGCGCGGCCGGAAACGCTGGCGGCGGCATCGCGTATCGGCGGTATCACACCGGCGGCGCTTGCGGCAATCATGGTGCACCTACGGCGCAAACGGGCGGCATGACCGAGAAAGAAGCGCGCGACTGGATCCAGGCCCATTTCGATGTTTCACGTGAAACATGGGACCGACTGGAGGCCTATGTCGAAATTTTGCGCGAGGAAATGGGCAACCAGAATCTGATCGCGGAATCGACGCGGGATCATATTTGGGCCCGGCATATCGTCGACAGCGCGCAACTGCTTCTGCTCGTTCCCCCCGCCGATGGGTCCGCGCAATGGGTGGATCTCGGTGCGGGGGCAGGCCTGCCTGGAATCGTGATTGCCGTCATTTCCCAATATCACGTCACGATGATCGAAATGCGCAAGATGCGGATTGCCTTCCTCGAACATGTGATCGAGACGCTCGGCTTGACCAATGCCACGGTGATCGGCAGCAAAGTAGAGAAGGCGCAAATCGGTGAAGACAAATCGGCGGCGCCCGCATCGGTTATCAGCGCGCGGGCCTATGCGCCGATGGGGAAATTGATCCCGTCCGCGCTGCATCTCGCCGACTTTTCCACAATTTGGTTGCTGCCTAAGGGGCAAAACTACAAGAATGAGTTGGATATCGCGCAAACGCTGTGGCACAGTGATGTGCAGGTCAAACAGAGCGTGACCGCCCCCGATAGCGCGATTTTGATATTGAAGCAGGTTCGCGGGCGGCAGGCAGGCAGCAGCAAGGTGGCAAGGCATGATCCGCATCGCAATCGCCAATCAAAAAGGCGGCGTAGGTAAGACTACAACGGCGATTAACCTTGCGACGGCGCTCGCCGCGACGGGCCAGCGCACCCTGCTTGTCGATCTTGACCCGCAGGGCAATGCATCGACTGGCCTCGGGATCAGCCGCTCGGCACGGGAATATTCGAGCTACGATCTGCTGCTGGGCGATGTCAGTCTGGAAGATGCGGTGTGCCGCTCCCGCGTTCCCCTGCTCGATGTCGTGCCCGCAACACAGGATTTGTCGGGTGCCGAAATCGAGCTGATCGAAGTGTCCGAGCGGACCCACCGGCTGAAACATGCATTCGATGCTATGCAGGAGCGCTGGGACATCTGCCTGATAGATTGCCCGCCGTCTCTGGGCCTGCTCACGATCAACGCGATGGTCGCTGCGCAGTCTCTGCTCGTTCCGTTGCAATGCGAATTTTTTGCACTGGAAGGGTTGTCGCAATTGCTGACCACGGTCGAACGGATCAGGGGGCGTTTCAACCCAGACCTGTCGATCATGGGTGTTGCGCTGACCATGTATGACCGGCGTAATCGCCTGACCGACCAGGTGGCCGACGATGTGCGCGCCTGTCTGGGCAAGATTGTTTTCGATACGGTTATCCCCCGCAATGTGCGGTTGTCGGAAGCGCCCAGCCACGGTCTGCCGGCACTGATCTACGACCATCGTTGTGCCGGATCGGAGGCCTATATTCGGCTGGCGCGGGAACTGATCGGACGGTTGCCGAGAGCGGAGATGGCGGCATGAGCACAAAGGACGAGGCAGAGGCAATGGCAGAAGAGATGCGCCCGGCGGCCGCCAAGGGGCGTCCCCGTGGTTTGGGCCGCGGACTTTCGGCATTGCTCGGCGAAAATCTGCCCGAAGAGCCGGTGAACCGTGACGGCGCGGAGCGGCCATCGGGAAAATCGATACAACATGTTGATATAACCGCTATTTCGCCGCATCCCGAACAGCCGCGTAGGCATTTTGACGAAGATGCGCTGAAGGAGTTGGCGGACAGTATTGCCCAGCGCGGCGTCATCCAGCCGATCATCGTCCGGGAGCAGGGCAAGGGGCGCTATCAGCTTGTCGCCGGGGAGCGCCGCTGGCGCGCCGCGCAGCGCGCGCAGCTTCATCGCATTCCCGCGATCGTTCGCGACCTGAGCGACACGGAAACGATGGAAATTGCGCTGATCGAAAATGTGCAGCGGCAAGATCTCAATCCGGTTGAAGAGGCCGAGGCCTATTCGCGACTGATTGCCCAATTCGGGCACAGTCAGGATGCGCTCGGCCGCCTTGTTGGCAAGTCGCGTAGCCATGTTGCCAATCTGATGCGCTTGCTCGACCTGCCCGGATCAGTTCTCGACACAGTCAGACATGGCCAACTCAGCATGGGGCATGCCCGCGCCCTGATCGGCGTCGACAACGCGATGCAGATCGCCCGAAAGGTGATCGACAAGGGGCTGTCAGTTCGACAGGTCGAAAAGCTTGCCCAACAATCAAAGGGCAAAGAAACAACCACTCGCAGCAGAGCGCAGCGTGCCCACGCCGAGCCCAACGCGGATATTCTTGCGCTCGAACAGCATCTGGCCGACCTCATCGGTGTCAAGGTATCGATCGATCATGGCGACAATGGCGGTGGCACATTGTCGCTGCGTTATTCGACACTCGACCAGCTCGATATGCTGTGTCAGCGCCTTTCCGGCGAGGCGATTTGATCTCGCACGTCCTTCCAACATATTATAACTAATTGATATAGGGTATTATTATGACTACGCGTCACGCTGACCATCCGATTTTACCGCACTTTCTCGACCGCTGGTCACCCCGCGCGTTTGATCCCCGCCCGATAGAGGACGACACGCTGATGACCTTGTTCGAGGCGGCGCGCTGGTCCCCGTCAAGCTTCAACTATCAGCCTTGGCGTTTCGTTTATGCCAAGCGAGATGACGCCCATTGGGATGCGTTTCTTTCCGCGCTGATTCCGTTCAACCAGGAATGGGCCAAGAACAGTTCGGCCCTTGTCTATATTGTGTCCGACACGATTATGGAGGCCTATGGCGAGCGCAAACCGTCGCACAGCCATAGCTTCGATGCCGGTGCGGCCTGGATGGCGCTGGCCTTGCAGGCGCACAATATGGGGCTGATCACACATGGCATGACTGGCGTGGACTTTGAGGCGGCGGCGAAGGCCGTCAACCTGCCCGAAGGCTTTCGTGTCGAGGCGGCGATCGCCATCGGCTATCATGGCGACAAGGCTGCTCTGCCAGAACAGATGCAGGAGCGCGAGGTAAAGAGCGACCGCAAGCCGCTCGCCGAGATCGTGTTCAATAGGCCGATTCCGGCCTGATCAGGTATTTCACCCCAGTGGAATAATGTGTGCAAGGGAAACAGCATGACCGACAGCGGAACAGGTAAATCCGGCGAAGGTCGTCTGCACTATTGGATGTTCGGGGGGTTTTTGGCCGGACTCGTGCTCGGTCTGGCCGCCTATAGCCTGGCCGGGGGCGCACCCTGGATAGATGTGGTGACCACCAATATTGCCGGGCCGATCGGCCAAATTTTCCTTCGCCTGCTGTTCATGCTGGTCATCGCGCTTCTGCCCGCGCTGATTCTCCTGTTCAAGCCATTCAAGAGTGATGATGACGACGAGGAAGAGGAATTTGATCCGGAAGAGCGTGCTTCGGATATCCTTTTGTCCGCCCCTTAATTGGCCGGGTAGCCGAACAGTCGACGCTGCTTGATCTGTTTGGCTACGCTCTCTGGAACGTCCTGTTCCCACTCCTCCCCGGCGCCAATTTTTTGCAAAACTTCCCTTGAGTTGGTATGCAGATTGGCCGCTACTACGTTGTCCGCAGCCAGCATCATGCCGTTGGCTATCAGGTAGTCGAGCAGCAGCCTGTGCTGTTGTGCCACGGGGACATTGTCCAACGAGACAATCTTTCCGCTGGCGTCCTTGGAGGGATATACCAGCACCCGGGTTTCGTCTGCGAATAGCCGACCCATAGCTTCCAGCAGTCCACCTTCAACCCCTTCGTAGTAGCTGTCATCAAACAGATAGGTGAAGTCCAGCGCTTTCACCGTCACGCCAATGGGGCGCGTGGTATAACGTCGCAGCCAGGAGCGCAACGAGAATAGTCGCACATAGTCGGAGACCAACACGTAGTAACCCAGGGCGGTCGCCAGATCGACCCTGGCCAGGAAGTCAGCATCGTCCACCCTGTTGTTGGTCATTAATTCGGACATGGATACTTCCGCCA
>CAYGOH010000092.1:0-8471 GCA_964351385.1 uncultured Sphingobium sp.
GGTCTGCCACAGGCGGAACGCCTTGAGGCGCCATTCGAGCATCCATTCCGGCTCCTGCTTCTTGGCCGAGATGAAGCGGACGGTGTCTTCGGAAAGGCCCTTGGGCGCGAATTCCTGCTCAATGTCGGAGGACCAGCCATGTTCATAATCCGCAGCGCGGGCGGCGGCGGCATGGGCCTCTGCATCGCGGATGTCGATGTCTTCGCTCATAGTGATACTCTCATTTCCTGCGGCGCGACGGCAAGGCTTGCCAGCGTGACATCGCCAAGCGCACTGCGCACGGCGTTGTTCACCACGCCCCAATGCGGTTGTACCGAGCAGCTTCCCTCCAGCGCGCAATCATGCCGGCCGCTTTCGACGCACGCCGTCATCGCAATCGGACCTTCGACCGCTTCGATAATGTCGGCAAGGCTTATTGCGGCGGACGGGCGCGCCAGCTTTATGCCGCCGCCCTGCCCGCGCACCGATGTCAGCAGACCCGCGCGCGTCAGCAGACTGACCAGTTTTTGCGCGGTCGGCACCGGAATGCCGGTTTCGTCCGCCAGCTCGGCCGCGCTGGTGCGCATGCGTTTTTTGCCCTCGCTATCGACAAGCGATGCAGAGCCGCAATGACGAGCGGCAGCGCCCATCATCACAATCGCATAGTCGGCAAGGCTGGAAAGCCGCACGCAGTTTACTCCATCAAATCAGACTGATTCGCTCTGATTACGCAGATGGGGCCGCAACACGGCAAAATCAACCTGCAAACAACGGAAATTCGGGGGTCAACTGATACGATTGAGCTTCGTCAAACCCGTCAGCGCCCGGCGCTGGACCGTCAGCCGCGCGACTGCGGTGGGGTCGCTCAACAACTGGTGCGGCGTATGCCCCAGGAACTGCTTGATTTCACGAATGAAATGCGACTGGTCGTAGAAATTGCCCTCGTCACACAATTCGGTCCAGTTCTTCTTGTCGATAACAATTTGCGATGCGCAGCGCAGCGCGCGATATTTCCGGGCCAGCAATTTGGGCGGCGCGCCGTAGAGTTTGTTGGTATACCGCGCCAGTTGCCGCGCCGAGAGCCCGGTCGACGCAACGATATCCTCTATCTGCGGCGAGTCCGCGTCGCTCAGCCACGAATCTATCTTCGAAACAAGCTCGATCATCGCCGGGGAAACCGGCTTGAGCTGGTTCTCCAGAAAGCGCCAGAGCTCTCGCACAGCCGCCTCCTCGTCAGAGCCTACCACATCACGCAGAGTGTGCAGCTCATCCTTATAGGACGAGCCATGAACTTTCTCGGCATCGTACAAGCGATCGACCCAGTTATGTGCGCTGTCGCATTGCATCGCCACCCATCCCAATGGCAGCACGGAGACGCCGAAAACGACCGCGCTCTCCTTCAGGAAGAAGCGAGTGGCACCCATGGTCGGGCCAAGCATGCAGATTTCGGGCGTTTGCGCGGTCTCGTCATCGTAAAACTGATAATGCCCACTGCCGGACACCATGAAACGGAGCTGCGGCATATCAGCCCGCGTCATGTCATGATAATCGGAGACCTGCGCCCGGAATAAATAGATAGAGCCGAAAAAATAGCGAAGCTTTTCCGACGGCTCCCAATATTGCAGTGAAACCGGCTGGGATAGGTTTTCTGCGCCGAACGAAATCTGATCCATGCTGCTGCCTCCTCAGCCGCAAATAAGGTGCGATTCATTGCCGTATTCGCGCAGCGACCAAACTACGAGGAGCACGACTCGATAGGCAAGTCGATTTTGTGCAAAAATGCTCCAAATGAAAGGAAAAAAGCCCGGCAACCCTGAGGTTGCCGGGCATAGTTTTAAAGGTCTCTTAGCCATGTGACCAAAGAGCCCTTCGGGTCGCATTAACTTTCTAGGGCATCATCAACTGACTTAATTGTATAGATCGGACATTTGCGGTGAAGCACCATGCCAACCGACAGCGCAGGACATCATCCTGCATAAAATATCCGGCCATCAAGACCTGCATGATCCCCTTTGACGGCTTGAACGTCAGTTGGCATAGCCTTGGCATGATATACCGGCTGCTCAGTCCTCTCCTGTTCTGCTTGGAAGCAGAAGCCGCTCATAAGATGGCCATTTTCGGCCTCCGGCTGCTACCCGACAAGGAGCCCGCGCCACCCGATCCAATGCTGTCCAGCACTGTCGCCGGCATCCATTTTCCAGGCCCGGTCGGCCTAGCGCCGGGTTTCGACAAGAATGGACAAATCGGTCATAAAATGATCCATTTCGGATTTGGTTCTGCTGAGCTGGGAACGCTCACCCCCCTTCCGCAATCCGGCAACCCACAGCCGCGTCTTTTCCGGCTGAGCGAGGACCGTGCTGTCATCAATCGCATGGGGTTCAACAATGACGGTTTGGCGCAGGCGGCGACGCGCATTGCCAAAATGCCGCGCTCGGGCCGGGTGATCGGCATCAATATCGGCGCGAACAAGGATAGTGCGGACCGGGTGGCGGACTATGTCACGGGCGTCAGGGAGATGGCGCCGCTGGCCGACTATCTGACGGTCAATATTTCTTCGCCCAACACCCCGGGCCTGCGCGCGCTGCAAGGCCGGGACGCGCTCGACGAACTGCTCGGCGCGGTGATGCAAGCGCGCGGGCCATCCGGGCCGCCGATCTTTCTGAAGGTTGCGCCGGATCTTCAGCCCGCGGACATCGATGATATTGCCGCCTGCGTCACCGGCCATGGCGTCGACGGACTGATCGTTTCGAACACAACCATTTCGCGCCCGTTACTACGCTCCCAATGGGCCAATGAGGCCGGAGGGCTGTCGGGCGCGCCGCTGCATGACCTTTCATTGCAGCGCCTCAGGGATTTCCGATCTGTGCTCGGGACGTCGGTACCGCTGATCGGCGTGGGCGGCATATCGACCGCGGAGCAAGCCTATGCCCGCATTCGTGCCGGTGCGCCGCTGGTTCCGCTGTACAGCGCGATGGTGTGTGGGGGTCCTTGGCTCGCCGCGCGGGCGAACAGGGGATTGAAAGCTCTTTTGCAGCGCGACGGGCTTTCCAATATCTCGCAGGCCGTCGGCCTCGACGCGCCCGCATGATAAAGGCGATAGCATGATCCGGTATTTTCTGAGCCTTCTGCTGTTATGCAGCCTGCCCTCAACCGCGCTGGCCACAGGCACCGTGTCGTCGGCCGATGCGCGCGCAAGCGAGGCGGGCATGGAAATGTTGCGGCAGGGCGGCAGCGCGACCGATGCCGCGATGGCAATGATGCTGGCGCTGACGGTCGTGGAGCCGCAGTCGAGCGGGATCGGCGGCGGCGGATTTCTGGTGCATCATGATGGCAAGCGCGGCCTGATCGACACGATCGACGGTCGCGAGACCGCCCCCTCATCAGCGAGGCCTGAACGCTTTCTGGACGAGAACGGCAAGCCCCTGCCCTTCATGCAGGCTGTCGTTGGCGGCAAATCCGTAGGGGTTCCGGGCAATATTGCGCTGATGAAGAAGGCGCATGACACATGGGGCAAGCTGCCCTGGGCGGCGTTGTTCCAGCCCGCGATCAAACTGGCGCGCGATGGCTTTGTCGTCGATGCCCCGCTCGCACGGTCGCTGTCACTGGTCAGCCGGTTCTGGACCGACGATAGCGCGGCGGCGAAGGCCATATATTGGGTCGATGGCAGGCCCGCGCTCGAAGGCGAAACGATCAAGAACCCTGAATTGGCGGCGCTGCTGACACGCATCGCCGATGAAGGCCCGGATGCTTTTTATGTGGGAGCCGCCGCCGAGATCACCGATACGCTCGCAAAGGCGGGACATAATCCCGCGCTGATGACGCTCGACGATCTGCGGAACTATCGCGCGAAGGAACGCCCCGCCGTGTGTGCGCCCTATCGTGTCTATACCGTGTGCGGCATGGGGCCGCCGTCGTCTGGCGCAACAACGGTGTTGCAGATATTGGGCATGCTCGAGCGGTTTGACCTGAAGACGCTGGGGAAGGATAATCCGGAAAGCTGGCACCTGATCGGCGAGGCGATGCAGCTCGCCTATGCGGACCGGGGCAAATATCTCGCCGACCGCGATTTTGTGGACGTTCCCGTCGCCGGGTTGCTGGACCCGGCCTATATGCGCCGTCGCTCCGCACTGATATCGCCGTCGAAAGCGCGCGGTCATTATGAGCCGGGCACGCCACCCGGTGCCGCCGCCCGCACCAACGCGCCCCATGACGAAGTGCCCGGCACCACCCATTTCATCGCCATCGACGATGCAGGCGACATCGTGTCGATGACATCGACCGTCGAAGGCCCGTTCGGCAGCCAGCTCGTCGTGCACGGCTTTGTGCTGAACAATGAGCTGACCGATTTCAATTTCGCGCCGGAAGAGAATGGCGCACCGGTTGCCAACCGGGTAGAGGGCGGCAAGCGGCCGCTTTCATCCATGTCGCCCACCATTGTTTACGATGCCAGCGGCAAGCCGGTGTTCGTGGTCGGCGCGGCGGGCGGCAAGACGATTATCATGCAGGTCGCCAAAGCGATCATCGCCCATCTCGACTGGGGCATGGCGGCCCGCGATGCGATTGGCCTGGGCCTGCTCTATTACAACAAGGACGGCCTGCTGATCGAACAGGGCAGCAATATCGAGGACATGAAACCGGCGCTGGAGGCGATGGGCCACCGCGTCGGCCCGATGACGTACAAGCTGAAAGCCAACGCGGCAGAGCGCCTGCCCGATGGCGGTTGGCGTGGTGCGGCCGACCCGCGCAGCGTAGGGGTAGCCGTTACGGAATGAGGTGTTTATAAACGCCGCAAAAGCGACCGGAGAGCAGATGCGCGCGTTCGAGCAGTTCCCCAACCTCGTCACAATGTTCTTTGCCCGTGCCGAAGAAAAGGGCGACGCCCCGTTTCTTTGGCGCAAACAGGACGGCCAATGGCACTCGATCAGTTGGGCGGAAACGGCACGGCTGATCGCCACACTGGCCTCCGCCTTGCGTGCCGAGGGCATTCAGCCGGGCGACCGGATCATGCTGGTCAGCGAGAACAGACCGGAATTCTGCATCGCCGACATCGCTATCATGGCGATCGGAGCGGTGACGGTCCCGACATATACCACCAACACCGCGCGCGATCATGAGCATATCCTGACCGACAGCGGCGCGCGCGCCGTGATCGTTTCGACCAAGAAGCTGGCGAAGGCGCTGATGCCCGCCGTGCTGCGGTCCAACTCGGTTCGGCTTGTTGTCGGTATAGAGGCATTGCGGCAGGAGCAGGCGGGCGACGTGAAGGTGCGGCAATGGGATGACCTGATCGCCGGTCACGCCGAAGACCCGCTTGCCGATCCACGAGCATGTGCGGGTGCCGTCACCGCGAAACGCGATGATCTGGCCTGCCTTATCTATACGAGCGGCACGGGTGGCGCGCCCCGCGGCGTGCAGCAGCATCATGGCGCGATATTGCACAATGTCGCCGGATGCGTGGCGGTGATCGCGGAAGATTTCGGCTGGGGCGACGAAACATTCCTGTCCTTCCTGCCGCTGAGCCATGCCTATGAGCATAGCGGCGGGCAGTTCTTCCCGATCGGGCTGGGTGCGCAAATCTATTATGCCGAAGGGCTCGACAAGCTGGCGAGCAATATCGAGGAGGTTCGTCCGACGATCATGGTCGTGGTGCCGCGTCTGTTCGAGGTGTTGCGCATGCGCGTGTTGAAGGCCGTTGAAAAGCAAGGCCGCGTACCGGCTTTTCTACTCGATCAGGCATTGCGCCTCGGCATCAAGCAAATGGATGGCGGCATGCTCGCTCCTTGGGACTGGCCGCTGCGCGCGCTGATCAACCGGACGATCCGGCCCAAGGTGCAGGCCCGCTTTGGCGGACGGATCAAGGCGCTGGTATCGGGTGGCGCTCCGCTCAACCCGGAGGTCGGCAATTTTTTTCAGGCCCTCGGCCTCACATTGCTGCAGGGCTATGGTCAAACCGAAGCCGGCCCGGTCATCAGCGTCACGCGCCCGTCGACCGGACTCAAAATGGATACGGTCGGCACGCCGCTGAAGAACACCGAAGTGCGCATCGCCGAGGATGGCGAAATATTGGTGCGTGGCGAACTCGTCATGCACGGCTATTGGCGCAACCCGGACGAGACCGCACGAGCTCTCGACGGCGGGTGGCTCCACACCGGAGACATTGGCGAGTTTGATGCGAAGGGCCGCCTGTCCATCACCGACCGCAAGAAGGACATCATCGTCAACGACAAGGGAGACAATGTCTCGCCGCAGAAGATCGAGGGCATGCTGACGCTGCAGGAGGAGATCGCGCAGGCGATGGTGAGCGGCGACAAGCGACCCTATCTCGTCGGCCTGCTGGTGCCGGAAACGGATTGGCTGACGGCGTGGGCCAAGGACATCGGCGCAACGGGATCGCTCGACGCGCTGAAGGACGACCCCAGATTGCACGCCGCCTTGCGCGCCGCCGTGGACCGCGTGAACAATGAGCTGTCGGTAACGGAAAAGGTTCGTCAGTTTATCGTCGCCGACGCGCCTTTTACCGTTGAAAACAAGATGCTGACGCCCTCAGTCAAGATCAGGCGGCATATCATACGCGAGGCTTATCGGGACAGGCTGGACGCGCTGTACAAGGTCTGAGGGTCAGGACCCGCAGAGGATCCGACCGATACCACGTCTTGTGACGTCGCAGACGGCGTTGCCGTCGATGATCGTATCGCCGGACCCGGTCGAGACCACCTTCGCTGTGCCATTAACCGTGACATGCGCGGATCCGACCCCGTCATTGCCGATCGTCGCATTGCGGGCCACCAGATTTTCCGCCTCCAGCGCGCCGGGGCCATTGACCGAGGCGCGCACATCCTTTGCAGCACCATTGATCGTCATCCTGCCGCCGCCGCTGACATACAGGCTGAGGCGGTCGACATCGGCACGCTCCACGATCAACTCGCCATTGCCGTTCATCGACAGGTCGGCCTCAAGACCGGACAGTTCCTTGATCGTCAGCACGCCGCCGCCCAGCACCATCGCGCGCCGCAGCTGACCGGTCGACAGATAGATAGTGGGCGGTTCCGCCGCGCCATCATCCAGTTCGGGACCGTCTGTCATTCGCACGATCAGCGTTCCGCCGGAGACGGACAGCTTAACCCGGTCGAGCAAGGCGCGTTCCCCCTCCCCGCTGCCGCGAACGCCAGTGCCGGTGGTGAGGATGAGGCGGACCGGGGCCTCGACCCGGATCGTATCAAAATTGGTGACGATGAACCCGCGCATCGCCGCATGCGCAGGCGCACTGACCGCCAGTGCCGACGCCATCAGCGCAATGCCGACAGCCTTTAGCGCGAAAAAGGGGCGCCGCACGGGACGCCCCTCTTCCATTTTCGTCAGAACAGGCAAGGCTTACTCCGCCTTTTCCTTGGCATATTTCGGCGCCGCCTCGTTCAGGATCTCGAGGATTTTCTTGAGCGCGTTGGGCTCATCAGTTTCTTCCATCGCGGCAAGTTCGCGGGCCAGACGGCTCGATGCCGCCTCGAAAATCTGACGCTCGGAATAGCTCTGCTCGGGCTGATCATCCGCACGGAACAGATCACGCGTCACCTCGGCAATCGACACCAGGTCGCCCGAGTTGATCTTCGCTTCATATTCCTGCGCGCGGCGCGACCACATGGTGCGCTTCACCTTGGGCTTGCCCTTCAGTGTTTCGAGCGCCTCACCCAGTGTCTTGTTCGACGAAAGCTTGCGCATTCCAACGCTTTCCGCCTTGTTGGTGGGCACGCGAAGGGTCATACGCTCCTTTTCGAAGCGCAGCACATACAGCTCCAGGTCCATGCCAGCAATTTGCTGGCTCTGCAGTTCGATCACACGGCCTACGCCATGCTTGGGGTAAACAACATAATCGCCGACGTCGAAGGACAGGGCTTTTGCAGCCATTGGGAACCTTTCCATTCTTTCAGGGGGAGCGTCAAATCGAGGCATCGCACCGAAAAACATAAGTCTTCAGTGCCATGCGCTTTAACGCTTCAAGCATTGTGAACAGTCTCCTGACGGACAGCAAAATGCCCGTCTTCCTGTCCTATTTAACAGATTCGTAACAAAAATTCCAGTCCGGCCCTTATTTCAGGCCGAACAGTGGTAAATTCCTACAAAATCCATAGAGTTGGAGCGTTAACGCTCCGCCCCTCAATCGCCCGCGCCGGGCTCAGCCGAGAAATATTTCTCGAACTTGCCTTCTTCGCCCTTGTGATCATCGGCGTCGGCAGGCTGTTCGCCCTTCGTCGTGATGTTGGGCCATTCGGCGGAATATTTGGTGTTGAGCTCCAGCCATTTCTCCAGACCGTTTTCGGTATCGGGCAGGATGGCTTCCGCCGGGCATTCAGGTTCGCACACGCCGCAGTCGATGCACTCATTGGGATTGATGACCAGCATGTTCTCACCCTCATAGAAACAGTCCACGGGGCAAA
This sequence comes from uncultured Sphingobium sp., assembly GCA_964351385.1. Taxonomy (GTDB): domain Bacteria; phylum Pseudomonadota; class Alphaproteobacteria; order Sphingomonadales; family Sphingomonadaceae; genus Sphingobium. The sequence continues at coordinate 8,412 of CAYGOH010000092.1, forward strand.
CTTCGACGCAATCCATATATTTGCAGCGAATGCACGCGTCGGTCACAACATAGGTCATCT
>CAYGOH010000093.1:0-8387 GCA_964351385.1 uncultured Sphingobium sp.
ATCATCGGGAACACATAATCGCGCACGAATTCCTCGCGCAGGTCGTCGATGAAGATATGTTCGTCCTTGACGCCCATCAGCTTCGCCTTGGCGCGCGCGGGCTCCAGTTCTTCGCCCTGACCCAGATCGGCGGTGAACGTCACCACCTCGCACTGATATTCGCTTTGCAGCCATTTCAGGATCACGCTGGTGTCGAGGCCGCCGGAAAAGGCTAGGACTACTTTGTTGATCTTCTCTGACATCGGCTGAACTTTCGAACTGAATGATAATCGTGGGCGCGCCTATCAGCGATGGTTGCGAATCGCAACAGCTTCACCACGCGCCCAGCACGCTGCCCAGCATCCACAACCCGAGAATGATGAAGCTGATCGCGGCGAGCGAGCGCATCAGCGCCAGCGGTATCTTCTGGATCAGCAGGTCGCCCAGATAAACGGCGGGGACATTGGCGATCATCATGCCCAGCGTCGTGCCGAGCGTCACCATGGCAACATCGGCTATGCTGCGGCCGAATTGCGCGCCCAGCGCAATCGTGGCTATCTGTGTCTTGTCGCCGATCTCCACGAGGAAGAACGCGATGGCGGTGGTCAGGAACACGCCCATGCGGCCCTGCGAGCGCAACTCGTCCTCGTCCATCTTGTCGGGGATCAGCGTCCACACGCCCATTGCGACAAAGCCCAGCGCGACGGCGATGCGGAAGGCGAGGCTGTCCAGCAGTCCCGCCACGCCATGTCCTACCAATGCCGCGAGAAAATGATTGAGGATCGTCGCGGCGAATATGCCGGCAACGATAGGGAGGGGCTTGCGGAATCGCGTCGCCAGAAGGATCGCGAGAAGTTGCGTCTTGTCGCCCATTTCGGCAAGCGCAACGAGCGCGGTTGATGTCAGCAAAGCGTCCATAGGGCCTGATTACACCAGCGCGCCGTCAACCGTCAGCGAACGGGCTGCCTGTCGGGCGACGACGGCCAGACGCTCGGCAGAGGTGCCGTCCCTGCCAATGGCGGACAGCCCGGCGAACAGCATCATCACATGGTCGGTAACGTCCACGACCCGGTCTGGTGCGGCGCGGGCGATGCCGCGATAGAGCGCCGCTGCAATGGCGAGGCGCGCCTTGCGCAGATGTGCGATGACGGCGGCGTCGCTGCAATTGTTCGCCGCTTCCAAAATCATGCAGCCGCCCCAGGATGCGCCTGAGCCATTATTCCGCCATGCGAAGCGGCGAGCGGACAATAGCAATATCGCCTCAAGCGCGTCCGCGAGCGATTCTTCATCATCGAACGCGCCGCGCACCTCATTCAGCCATTCGGCGGTATAGGCGTCTGCGATTCGAACAAACAACAGCGCCTTGTTGCCGAATGCCGCATAAAAGCTCGGCGGGTTGATCCCCATCACACCGGTCAGGTCATTGAGCGTCACGCGATCAAAGCCGCGCGCGCGGAACAGGAGTGCCGCCGCGTCCTGCGCCTTGTCGATATCGAACTGGCGAGGTCGCCCGCGCCCTCTGGACGCAGCCTTTGCTTTTGTCATTGCGTCAGGCCCCTCGGTCATCCGAACACGACTGACATATTTGGTTAACGTGCGCTATTCTTTTCTGAATTTCGGCTGCTGCAATCGTTCATCTTTGGTGCATGGCGGTTGCGGTATCTCCTCACCGAGTTGCAGAGTTTCCCAAGGAGTATGACATGAAAAAGTCAATTTTGATCGCGAGCGCCGCTCTGGCCGCCATCGCCGTTCCCGCCATCGCCGCGCACCATGAAGGTGACGGCGGTCACAAGATGATGATGGCCGACATGACCAAGGCCGATGTCGAGGCGAAGCTCAAGGAACGCTTCGCGATGGTCGATGCCGACAAGGATGGCGCGATCACGATGGAAGAGATCAAGGCGCAGCACGCCGCAAAGCGCGCCGAGCGCATGGACGCCCATTTCAAGAAAATGGATGCGGACGGCAACGGCTCGATCAGCCGTTCCGAATTTGACGCCGCGCATGCCGATCGCCAGGGCAAGATGAAAATGGCGATGCGTGACGGCGACGGTTCGGGCGACAGGGATGGCCATCGCAAGATGGGACATCGCGGTCATCATGGCATGAAGATGGGCGGCAAGATGTTCGAAATGGCGGATGCCGACAAGGACGGCAAGGTCACGATGGCTGAGGCCAAAACCGCCGCCATGGCGCATTTCGACAAGGTTGATGCCGACAAGAACGGCACCATAACCGCGCAGGAGCGGATGGATTATTGGAAGGCGAAGAAGGCCGAGTGGAAGGCCAGTCAGGCTTCCTGATCGCCTGAACCTGCCGTTATCAACCGGAGGCGCTTAACCGCGCCTCCGCTTCGGCCATATAGTTGCGCGTAATCGGCAATGTCCGCCGGTTGCGCGCATATTGCACCTGATAAATAAGCATGCCGCCATGCTCGAATGCGGCGGTCGCGCCTGCCAGATACAGCGTCCACATGCGGAAGAATTTGGCGTCGTACAGCTTTTCTATCTCCGCACGGTTCGCCCGGCAGCGCTCATACCAGGCCCGTGTCGTCATGGCATAATGCAGACGCAGCGCTTCGACATCCGTGACCATCAGGCGATTGGGTTCGCTGCCCTTTAATATTTCGCTCAGCGCCGGGATATAGCCTCCCGGGAAGATATATTTACGCGTAAACGCGTCGGTCGTTCCTGGTCCGCCCATACGCCCGATCGTGTGCAGCAGCATTACGCCATCCTCGGACAGCAGATTGTGGCAGCAGCGGAAAAATTCGCGGAAATAGGGCACGCCGACATGTTCGAACATGCCTACCGACACAATCCGGTCGAAATTTCCCTTCATGTCGCGATAGTCGATCAGCTCGAACCGCACATGATCGGCGACGCCCGCATCGGCCGCGCGCTTGCGCGCAACTTCCAGTTGCTCTTCCGACAGGGTGATGCCCGTCACATCGACCCCGCACTTTCGGTGGAGGTAAAGCGCCATGCCGCCCCAGCCGCACCCGATGTCGAGCACTTTCATGCCCGGTTTGAGCGCAAGCTTGGCGGCGATATGGGCCTTTTTGTCTTCCTGCGCCTGATCCAGCCCGTCGCCCCGCATGCCGTCGGGCTGATCCCAATAGGCGCAGCTATATTGCCGGTCCTTGTCGAGAAACAGATCGTAGAGCGCGCCTGACAGGTCATAATGATGGGCGACGTTCGCCTTCGATGCCGCCCTGACATTGGCCTGTTTCAACCGCTTGGTCGCCGCCTTGACGGTCTTGCGCAACGGGCCAGCTTTCCCGATGTTCTTTTGGGACTCCCATGGGTTGTTGCTCCTGACGAGCGCGATCAGGCCCATGATGTCATCATCATCGATGGTCAGACGGCCATCCATATAGGCTTCTGTAAAACCAAGGCGGGGGTGCAATACGATATTGCGCCCGGCCTTCGGATCGACGGGGCGCATCGTGACGTGGGGGAAATCGGGGTGGGGAGACCCGAATGTCCGGCTGGATCCGTCCGTGCGCACCAGCGTCAGCGTACCGTCGGTGATGATGCGGCTTAGAAATATGTCTATCAGCGCCATGATGCGGTGCGCCTTTGCGTCATCTGTGCATTAAATGCCTGCGTACCAATCATATCCGGCGCGGTCCTCCCAAAAACCTCCGTGGCCGCCATACACTGTGGCGATTTTTTCCACCGCTTCAATCCGTTTGAGATACTTCGCCTGTTTATATCCAAGCTGCCGTTCGACGCGCAGGCGCAAGGGCGCGCCATTGGCGACGCTGAGAGGTCGGTCGTTGAGGGCATAGGCGAGGATGGTCTGCGCATGGAATGCGTCAACCATGTCGATGCTCTCATAATAGGGGGTACCGCCGCCCATCGTGTCGGCACAGTGAAAGACGAGATAGCGTGCGCGGTCGCTCAGTCCTGCTGCCTTGAGCAGCGACGAAAGCGGCACCCCGCGCCATTTGCCGATGGCGCTCCAGCCCTCGACGCAGTCATGCCGCGTAATCTGTTCGCGCGCGGGCATCTGTCGCAGCTGGGCCAGCGACACGGCGAACGGTCGTTCGACCAGCCCATCGATCTGCAACCGCCAGTTGGCGAAATCCTCTCTCCACCAGCCTTTATATTCGTCGGTATTGGGGTTGCGCGTCCCGTTGGACCGAAAAATCGGGGAGACCTGATCCGGGCGATATTCGCGAGCGAGCGTGTCGCGGCCCATCAGGCTGCGCTGCGCCCATTGATGAAAATTCTCGGCGGAGAAAAGGGCGTCGCGAACGCCCTTATGCTCGGCCAGCTTGTCGCAGCCGGTCAGTAGCCCGGCGGCCGACACACCAAGTCCAGCCACCAGCGCGCGGCGCGTCAGGATGAGGGTCATGCCTGCTCCTCCTTGTGTTGCGGCGGCGTGAACCAGCCGGTGATCATGCTGCGGATTTCGTTGACCGGCCCGGCAAGCAGCACCATCGCGATATGCACTATAAAGAAGGCGGCCAGCACCCATGCTGCAATGAAATGGATCGACCGCGCCGACTGCCTGCCGCCCCACATCTGCGTCAGCCACGGCCAGGCCGCGTCCATACCGGGCGACATGGCGAGGCCGGTCAGGATGATGATCGGCAGGAACAGAAAGATTACCTTTATATAGGTGCCTTTCTGCAGGACATTATAGCGCGCGGCGGCCTCGCCGGTTGGAAACTTCAGCCGCGCATGATCCTTTATGTCCTGCCAGATATGGGAGGGTGCGAGTTCGCCCTTTCTGAACGACAGGTCGCGGCGAATATGGCCCGCGAACAGGCTCCACAGCATATAGAAGAGGAGCGCGAAGGCGAAAATGGGCGCTGTGAACAAATGCCAGTGGCGCGACATCGCGAGACTATATTGTTCGGGCAATGTCAGCCAGCCGGGAAAGCGCGGCAGCTCCAGCCAGGCGACATCGAGATTGGCGCCATATTCGCCCCAATAAAGGCGCGGGTGGGCATTGAATATGCCGAGCCCGCTGGTGAACAGCACATAGATGCAGAGGGCGTTGGTCCAGTGCCACAGCCGCGTCGGCAGCTTATGGCGATAGATATCGGAACTTTTGGTGGATGCCATACTTGCTCCCCACTCTCACAATTCTGTGCCTATCGGACGCCGAACGCCCAAACGTTACGACACCGCTAACCACCAGCGCTTGACTTCGCACCCTTCTACACGGAGACAAGCGGCCATGACAGTGAGTTTTGCCGACTGCCAGCCGGATGCACCGGTTCTTTTCTTCGATTCCGGGGTGGGCGGCCTCTCGATTCTCGAACCGGCGCAAAGGTTGATGCCTAACATGCCGGTCGTTTATGCGGCCGACAGCGCTGGCTACCCTTATGGCACGAAAAGCGAGGCGGAAATTGCCGCGCGCGTCCCCGCTCTGCTGGGGCGTCTGGTGGAGCGCTACCGCCCGCGTATCGCCGTGATCGCCTGCAACACGGCATCGACCATCGCTCTTGCGGCGGTGCGCGCGGCCCTCGATATCCCGGTCGTGGGCACTGTGCCCGCGATCAAGCCCGCCGCGCTTTCCTCTAAAACGCGCGTGATCGGAGTTTTGGGAACAGATGCGACGGTCCGGCAGCCCTATGTCGACCGGCTGGCCGCCGAACATGGCGCCGATTGCACGATCCTGCGCCACGGCAGTGCGGCGCTTGTGGCGTTGGCAGAAGCGAAGCTGCGTGGGCAGCCGCTCGACGCTGACGTGGCGAAGACCGCGCTTCTGGGCCTTGTCGAGCAACCGGGCGGCGAGCGGATGGACAGCGTCGTGCTTGCCTGCACTCATTTTCCGCTGGTGCAGCAGGAGCTCGCCGAGGCTGCCGCTGCGCTTGGCATTGGCCCATTGGCGTTTCTGCATGGTGGCGACGGCATCGCCCGGCGCATTGCCTATCTGAACGGAGATATGCCGTGGCCTGAACAGAGTCCGCCGGGAATCGCGGTGTTCACCAGCAGGAGCGCGGACATACAAGCGCTCAAACCGGCGCTCGAAACTTTTAATTTGTTCCAGATCAAGGCGCTTTGACCTATATTAGCACTAGTTGCGAGGCATTATCGCTGGCCATTGCGCCTCGCCCGCGTTAAAGGGGCGGCCCTCGGGGGCGACTTGCGGCAATTTGGGGCAGCAGCGCGAAGTATGACGAACTACAAGCATATTTTCAGTCAGGCGATTGAGCGTCTTCACGAAGAAGGCCGGTATCGCGTGTTCATCGATATTCTCCGCAACAAGGGCGCATTTCCCAATGCGCGCTGTTTTCACGGACATAACGGGCCAAAGCCGATCACGGTCTGGTGCTCGAACGATTACCTTGCCATGGGACAGCACCCCAAGGTGGTTGCCGCGATGGAAGAGGCGCTGCACGATGTCGGCGCGGGCTCCGGCGGCACCCGCAATATCGGCGGCAACACCCATTATCATGTCGATCTGGAGTGGGAACTGGCGGACCTGCACGGCAAGGAAGCCGCGTTGCTCTTCACCAGCGGTTATGTCTCCAACGAAGCGACCCTGTCGACGCTCGCCAAGCTGCTGCCCGGCTGCATCATCTTTTCCGATGAGCTGAACCATGCCAGCATGATCGCGGGCATCCGCAATTCGGGCTGCGAAAAGCGCGTGTTCCGCCATAATGATCTGGCGCATCTGCGCGAACTGCTGGCGGCAGAAGATGTCGATACGCCCAAGCTGATCGCATTCGAAAGCGTTTATTCGATGGACGGCGACGTCGCACCGATCGCCGAGATTTGCGACCTTGCCGATGAATTCAACGCGCTGACCTACTGCGATGAGGTGCATGCGGTCGGCATGTATGGCGCGCGTGGCGGCGGGATCACCGAACGCGACGATGTCGCGAACCGCGTTACTGTGATCGAAGGTACGCTTGGCAAGGCGTTCGGTGTCATGGGCGGCTATATCACCGCCGACCAGATGATCGTCGATTGCATCCGCAGCTATGCGCCCGGCTTCATCTTCACGACATCGCTTTCGCCGGTTCTGGTCGCGGGCGTGCTGGCGAGCGTCCGGCACCTCAAACAGTCGAGCGAGGAGCGGGACGGGCAGCAGGCGTCTGCCGCAACGCTGAAGAATCTGATGGCCGACGCGGGCCTTCCGGTCATGCCGTCGGTAACGCATATCGTGCCGCTGATGGTTGGCGATCCCGTGAAAGCCAAGAAGATCAGCGATATATTGCTCGCCGAATATGGCGTCTATGTGCAGCCGATCAATTACCCGACCGTCCCGCGTGGAACGGAGCGGCTGCGGTTCACCCCAGGCCCTGCACATACCGAAGAAATGATGCGCGATCTGGTTGCGGCGCTGGTCGAAATCTGGGACCGTATGGAGCTGGAGCTGCAAAAGGCAGCCTGACGCACCAGCCACCTAGAAATCAATCCAAAGGCAGCACATGATTCGGTATGCATTTTTCACAGCGGCGCTTGCGGGCGCGGCCTTCCTTGCCGCACCTGCTCCCGCAGCTTCGGCGCTCAGCGCTGCCGACAAGCACGACATGGCGTGCTTCATGGGCATCAGCCTGACCGCCCGGGATATGAAGGCGAAAGGAAAACTGCCCGACAAGCTGGAGAGCGAGCTTGGCCTCGCGGTGTCCTATTATGGCGGTAAGATCGCCACACGGCATCCCAATCAGGCGATCGCCCCGCTGGTCAGCACCCATTCGCAGGAAGCAGCCGCCATGTTGAAAGAGGTGAATGCCAAGACCTGCATGGCCGAGGTCAGCAAGGCGCTGAGCGCCAAGCCTTAATTGGCGGTAGGGCCTTAAAAATAGGCCCTGCTGAAAAAGACAGCCGTTGTCGCCGCCGTCACGGCCAATGTCCACGCCCTGACAATCGGCAGTGGCAGCTTTTTGCCGACATGCGCGCCGAGCCAACCGCCCAAGGCTGCGCCTACCAGCATCGGGAGGCATAGCCGCCAGTCGACCATGTCGAACCACAGGAAGATGAAAGCCGCTGCGAAATTGGCGATCATCAGCATCAGCGTGCGCGGGGCGAACATCTCGCGTATAGTGATGCCGGCCAGCAACCCATACAGCGCGGTGGTGACAAGGCCGACACCGCCGCCGAAATAGCCCCCGTAAATACCGAGCAGCATTTGAGCCACTATCAGTGTTGGCACGCCGATCGTTATCCGTGCTCGCAACCACTGGCTGGCCTTTGCACCGAACAGCATCACCACGAAGGCGAACAGCAACAACCATGGAATAATGATGTCGAATGTCTCGGTCGGCGTGGCGACGAGTAATATGCCGCCTGCCAGCCCGCTGAAGAAGGTTATGACGGCTAGCCACCCGATGGGCACTCCGCCCAGCGGTTTCAATTCGCGTCGATAGACCCAGGCGCTGGAACAGGCACCGGGCAGCAGCGCGAAATTGGAGGTCGCGTTGGCGATATTGGCGGGCAAGC
>CAYGOH010000094.1:0-1229 GCA_964351385.1 uncultured Sphingobium sp.
AGTTCAACCACCCTACATCTGCCTGCCGTCACGAGCACGAAGCCAGCGAGAACAGCATGCTGACCACCCAGCCGAACAGGCTGTCGGTCACGAAGAAGAACAGGCCGAGCAAGCTGGTCATGATTACCACCATCACCGCCGTCACCATCGTTTCGCGACCCGTGGGCCACACGATTTTCGATGCTTCCTGGCGGACCTGACGAACGAAATCGCCGGGAGATGTTTTGGCCACGCTTTTCCACCCGTTTCAAAAACAACACAAACCGCGAAGCGACAAGACTCCCTCCGGCCCTTGCCGGATAGGAGTCGCCACTCCGCGACCAATTCGACGCCGCCCATAGCCGCGCATTCGAAAATGCGCAAGTTTTGGCAGGAGTGGAGGGATTCGAACCCCCGGCATTCGGTTTTGGAGACCGACGCTCTACCAGCTGAGCTACACTCCTTTAGCCAGCTTTAGCCAGCGAAGGCGCGTCCTTAGCCCTGCCCGCCCCCAAGTGCAAGCAAGACCGTACAAACTAGCTTCACAATCGATGCAAATGGGGCTTGGACAGAAATGCGGGCTCTGCCAGATAGGGTCTCAGATGGCGATCGATCCGTTTCTCCTGTTGCGCGCATATGCCCTGGGCGTGTTTCCCATGTCGGATGACCGCGATGCCGAGGACGTCTATTGGGTCGAGCCCAAATCGCGGGCGATTCTGCCCCTACCCGCCTTTCATCTGTCGCATTCCCTTGCGAAGACCCTCCGGTCCGACAGGTTCCGCGTCAGCGTCGACGAAGATTTCGGAAATGTGGTCCAGCTTTGCGCTCAGGCCGCGCCCGACCGCCCGACAACATGGATCAATCACGAAATAGAACGCAGCTACATCCAACTACACAGGCTCGGCTTTGCGCATTCGATCGAATGCTGGGACGGCGATGAACTGGTCGGCGGCCTGTATGGCGTTTCACTGGGCCGCGCCTTTTTTGGCGAAAGCATGTTTTCCCGCCGCTCGAACGCATCCAAGGTCGCGTTCGCATGGCTGGTGGCGCGCATGCGACTGGGTGGATGCACGCTGCTCGATTGCCAGTTCATGACCGATCATCTGCGGTCATTGGGCGCGATAGAAATCGATCGAGACGACTATCAGTCGTTGCTGGAATCGGCGCTTTCCGATGTCTCGCTGGCTGACGAGGCGGCGCTGTTCGCGGCGGGCCCCGGCACGGAATCGGTTGCAGCCTTCGCAACGGAC
>CAYGOH010000094.1:1239-8315 GCA_964351385.1 uncultured Sphingobium sp.
GCCTTCACCGTATCGGGGCCGGCATCGGGCCAGCTCATTGCGCAGCTCTTGACCCAGACATCATAGATCGGGTGCTCGACCACATTGCGTTCGGGCCGCTCCTTGAACAGCCAGCCGGAGAAGATCCGGTTCCACTTGTCTTCCTTGGGCGTACGTACGTCGAGCTGAACGAATGCGCCGGTTTCCTTCGCTTCTTCCCAGGGAGCCGTCGTTTCGCACGCACGCAGCCGAACAATCGCATCGCCCACACGCAGCGCTTCGCCGGGCTTCATCGTAAGATCGCGAGTCAGTCCGTTGCGCTTGTTCAAAAGGCCGATAACAGCCTCCCGGTCCTTCATCGGCGTTGTGCCCGGGGCATCTCCGGCAGGCGCTGCAATCGGCTTCGAATCGCCCGCAGCCGTCACGGCATTGGCGGCATTGGATTGCGGGAGCTGATTGGCGCCATCATCGCAGCCCGATGCCGCAAGCGCCAACAGCATAACACCCAGACGGCGCATCATTGGGCGTCGGGCGTCCATGCCTCATAGTCTCCGGTGGCCATGGCGCGCGCGCCGCCTGCCTCTATGCTGCCGCGCGGACGGTATGCATTGGCGGTTCCGGTCTGGTTCGGGACATAATCCTTTTCCCAGATGCGCGGTGGCGGCAAATTGCTTTCGGGCGCACCATCGATGCTGCCGTGCAGCCAGCCATGCCATTCGGCAGGCACCCGGCTGGCGTCATTGGGACCGTTATAGATGACCCAGCGGCGCGGATTGCCATGCACGTCCTTGCCGCCCTGATAATAGACGTTGCCCATATGGTCTTCGCCGACCTTCTCGCCCTTCATTGCGCTGAACAGCGATGTGCCGATGGTGGCGCCTTCCCACCAGGTGAAGATTTTCATGAGCAATCCCATGCGCGCCGATTAAGCCGCTTGAGCGCGATTGGCAAGCCGCTATGCAGTGCGAAGCCCCAAAATCAGCCCGGACAGAAATTGTCGGCTTCGGCAATCGGTGCGGCCTGAGCAGTCTGCGTGCACGGCCCCCAATGGATGCGATCGCCCTCATCGAGCGCCAGCGCATCGACCTGACCGGCGGGCAGCTCCAGCACCGCCGACACCGGCACCTCTGTAAACAGTGGCGTGCGGTCATTGGGCTGTGCGTTTTTCACAATCCTCTCCACACTGCCGTCGGTGCGGATGAAGATGAGGTCCAGCGCACTGGGCGTATCCTTCATCCAGAAATTGGGCATGCGCGGCGGGAACATGGGGAAGAGCATGCCGTCCCCCACCTGCAGGTCCGTGCGGTGTTGCAAACCTTTCTCCTGTTCCTTCGCGGTCCGCGCCAGTTCGACCCGCATCGGATGGTCCGGGGCCTGCTCGCCATGTTTGATGACGAGCGCAATCTTGTCGAGATGTTGCGCCTCCTCGCTACTCGCCGCGGCACCGTCGGCCGCTTTTTCGGTCGGCTCACCCGACGAGCAAGAGCAAATCAGACAATATGTTATCGCTATCAACCAGGTACGCATTCACTCGCTCCGTTCGGGAAATTCACCCGGGTTCGCCTCAACCCAGGCTCGTGCTGTCGCAAAGTCATGACCGGCGCGCACAAATGTGGCGATTTGCCGCTCGCGCTGTTTCAAGTCGGCCAAGTCCGCCGCATAGGGACCAATTTTCTTCTTTCTGGCAAGAATTTCCGCCGCCTCCCAGCCAGCCCGTTGAGCCTGTGCTTCGGCATCGGCGCGGTCCTCTTCGCCCACGCCATCGGCCATCAGCGCAGACCGTACGCGCCCCACGCCAAGCCCGCGACGCCCCATGGAAGCGCCCTTCATGCGCGCAAATGCGTCATCGTCGACATAGCCGAGTGCACGGAACCGTTCCGCCAATTCCTCCACCGGCGGATCGCCTTCACCCTCCCAGCCGCGCTCACGCAGCTTGCGCGCAAGGTACCGCATCAGTCGCGCGCGTGTCGTCGCATACCGTCCAACATAGGCCAGTGCGAGATCACGCAACCCCTGTTCATCCAAAGCAGACCTATTGATTCCAGTGCGATATCTTGCCATGCGCCATTTTTGTGCCACAGTCGCGTCCGAATTTGAACTTGAGTTATCGGCTAGATGCGCTGATCCTATCCTAACCAGACGCTTTGGGGGAAATCGGCGTGGGGGGACAGGCAGAGCATTTTATGCCAGCGGGTCGGGTAAAGGAACAATATTTGGCTGAGATTGAGATGACAGACAATCTGGTTCTGGCAAGATCGTCACACACCTCTGGTGCGGACACCACAGCTGCGCCTGTGTCTCTCCCAACCGAGGACACGCTGCCGCGGCGCTTCTCCGATTTTTCGACGATGGGCGAAGCGTTGGATTATGCCGCAACAGGTGCGCGCGGTTTCAATTTTCACGATGCGCGTGGCAATCTCGCGCGTCCCTATAGCTATGCCCAATTGAGGGCCGATGCGATCGATTGCGCCTACCGCCTGATCGCCAGCGGCATCAAGCCGGAGGGCAGGATCGCACTTGTCGCCGAAACCGGCACCGAATTCGCGCAAATGTTCTTTGGCGTCATTTATGCCGGTGCATGGCCGGTCCCCCTGCCGCTGCCCACCAGCTTCGGCGGCAAGGAAAGCTATATCGATCAGCTCTCCGTCCAGTTGCAAAGCTGCGACCCGAAGATCCTGTTTTTCCCGTCGGAGCTGGAACAGATGGCCGGTGAAGCCGCGCGTCTCAACGGCGTGTCGGGCATCACCTTCGAACAGTTCCTCAATGCAGAGCCTACGCCCTGCACCCTGCCTCAGGCCGATACCAACGACATCGCCTATCTGCAGTATAGCAGCGGCTCGACCCGCTTCCCGCATGGCGTTGCGGTGACGCACAACGCGCTGCTTTCCAACCTGTCGGCGCACTCGCACGGCATGGAGCTTATTGAAACGGACCGCTGCATCAGCTGGTTGCCCTGGTATCATGATATGGGCCTTGTCGGCTGCTTCCTGTCGCCGGTCGCCAATCAGGTGACGGTGGATTACCTCAAGACCGAGGATTTCGCCCGGCGTCCGCTTGCATGGCTTGATCTCATCACCCGCAATGAAGGCACGTCAATCAGCTATTCGCCGACCTTCGGCTATGATATTTGCGCGCGCCGCATGTCGAGCCAGATGCGTGCATCGGATCGTTTCGACCTCTCGCGCTGGCGGCTGGCGGGCAATGGCGCGGACATGATCCGCCCCGATGTGATGCAGAGTTTCGTCGATGCGTTCGCCGATGCAGGCTTCTCCCCCAGCGCGTTCCTCCCGAGCTACGGCCTTGCGGAATCGACGCTGGCCGTCACGATCATGCCGCCGGGCGAAGGCATCATTGTCGAATTGGTCGAGGAAACCGAGCTTTCCGGCGGCGACGCTGCCGAGGGCCGTCCGCAACGCTATCGTGCGATCGTCAATTGCGGCAAGCCGGTCAAGGACATGGTTGTCGAAATTCGCGATGAGGACGGCGGCGCGATGGCCGAACGTCAGATCGGCAAGGTCTGGACGACCGGCCCGTCGCTGATGACCGGATATTTCCGGGACGAGGAAGCGACGGCGGCGTGCATGGCCGACGGCTGGCTGGACACCGGCGACATGGGCTATTTGTCCGAGGGCTATCTGTACATTGTCGGTCGTGCCAAGGACATGATCATCATCAACGGCAAGAACCACTGGCCGCAGGATATCGAGTGGGCGGTAGAGCAGCTTCCCGGCTTCAAACAGGGCGATATCGCCGCCTTCGCGATCACGACGGCTGGCGGGGAGGAAGCCCCTGCCGTGCTGGTGCATTGCCGCACGTCGGATGACGCCGAACGCGCCCGGCTGCGTGAGGAAATCCGCGAGAAGGTCCGCGCCATCACCGGCATGAACTGCGTCGTCGAACTGGTCCCGCCGCGCACTCTGCCGCGCACAAGCTCCGGCAAGTTGAGCCGGTCGAAAGCGCGCAAGCTGTATCTTGAAGGCGAAATCGTCCCCTACGCCATCGCGGCGTAACGCATAACAGGCAGACAATATATCGCGTTCAGCACCAGACCCCACTGGTGCTGACCCGCTCTGTTATCCGAGCAATTTATTTGCGGAAAAGGTCCGCCAGTTCGCGCGGCTCGATCTTGGCCGGGCTGCCATCGACACGCGGCACATCCTTCACCGGTGCGGAACCGCCGTCAAAACGGGTCCACCCGCTCGCGCCTAGCCGTTCCAGCGGCTGATATTTGACCTTGTACTGCATCCGCTGCGACCCATCGACCCAATAGCCCAGATAGACATAGGGCAGGCCGGATTTGCGCGCCCGCATGATGTGATCCATGATGATGTAGTTGCCCATGCCGGCGCGAACATCGGTATCGGGTTCAAAGAAACTGTAGATCATCGACAGGCCATCCCCCTGCCGGTCCGTCAGACAGGCACCGACCAGAGCGCCCGGCGTGCCGTCTTCATTGGGTTCGCGATACTCGATCACATAGCTGTCGACCGGAGAATGCTCGACCATGTCGGCATAGTCCAGCTCATCCATCTCTGTCATCCCGCCGCCCGGATGGCGCGCCTTGAGATAGCGCTGCAGAAGCGCATATTGCTCATTGGTTGACCATGGCTTACAGACACTGACAATCAGGTCGCTGTTCCGGCGCAGCAATTTGCGCTGGCTGGCGTTCGGCTTGAACTGATCGGCCACAACCCGAACCGAGACACAGGCCGAACAATCGGTGCAACTGGGCCGATAGGCAACATTCTGACTGCGGCGGAAACCGATACGGCCGAGAGCATCGTTCAGTTCAGCGGCGTTCGCCCCCGACAGCTCCGTGAAAACCTTCCGTTCCCGCTTGCCGGGAAGATAGGGACACGGACTCGGACTGGTGACGAAGAAGCGCGGAAAACGAAACGGTGCGGTCAATGTCTCCAACCCTCTCAAAAGTCAGGCAGTGCGCCGCCTGAATGATGACCTGAACTCAGTATGCCGACCCTAGGCCCGCATTAAAAGAGGATTTACCACAAAAAGATTTACGACGCCTTTTCAGAGGTTTCCAAATCCCGTTTATGCCAGCTCCACGCGCGAAACCGGATAGCCTGCATCACGCAACGCTGTAATCACCCGGTCGAGATGCGCGGCATCCCGGGTTTCGCACTCGACATCAAGCGACAGACCCTTAGCCGGAAGATTGGTAAAGATGCGTTGATGCGCGAGTTCCAGGATATTCGCTTCCTGCTCCATGAAGATACGCGACACCTGATACAGCGTGCCAGGCCGGTCCTGAAGCTGAATGCGCAATCGGGCCAGGCGGCCAGAGCGGGCAAGGTCGCGCAGCAAGACATTCGCAAGCAACCGTGTGTCCACATTGCCACCGGTCAGAACAAGCCCGACCTTGCGCCCGGCAAAACGCTCCTTGTTCATCAGCAACGCCGCAAGGCCGGAAGCGCCCGCGCCCTCGACAACGGTCTTCTCGATCTGCACGAGCAGACTCACCGCCTCTTCGAGCGTCCGTTCGCTAACCAGCAATATGTCATCGACCAGTTCCGACACCATGTGGCGCGTCATCGCACCGGGCTCCTTGACCGCGATGCCTTCGGCCAATGTGTCTCCGTCGCAGGGCCGGTTCGCCTTTTTCACGAAATCATACATGGACGGATAGAGTTCCGCCTGAACGCCAATCAGCGTGATATCCGGATTGAGTGCCTTGGCGGCCACGCCCATGCCGGAAATCAATCCGCCGCCGCCGATCGGCACCACCAGTGTATCGAGCTGTGGCGCGTCTTCCAGCATCTCCAACGCGACGGTACCCTGCCCCGCGACAATCTCCGGCTCATCGAACGGATGAACGAAGGTCAGCCCGCGCTCCTTTTCCAGCATGCGCGCATGGTTATAGGCTTCCTCAAACTTCTCGCCGTGCAAGACCAAGGTGGCGCCGTGCCCTTCGGTCTGAGAAACCTTGATGATGGGCGTCGGTTTCGGCATGACGATGGTGACCGGCACGCCCAGACGCGCACCATGATAGGCCAGTCCCTGCGCATGATTGCCCGCCGACGCTGCGATAACGCCCCGCGCGCGCGCGTCATCGTCCAGCAAAAGAAGCCGGTTCAGCGCGCCGCGCTCCTTATAGGCCGCCGTGAACTGCAGGTTCTCGAACTTCAGATAGACTTCCGCACCGACAATGTTGGACAATGTCCGGCTGACCAGCGTCGGTGTGCGAACCATCGAACCGCTAATTCGTCCATGGGCCGCACGCACGTCGTCCATCGACACTGGCAGTCCTGCCGGCACGTCGATCTCACGAAGGCTGGTCCCGTGTTCCATCGGTTCATTCGTCCTTTCTGTGTGTTGAAAAATTGCCCATCACGCCCTAGGCGCGTCCATGAAGAATGTCTATGGACCTGAAATGGCAAATATCGCGTTTATAGGCCTTGGCGTAATGGGCGGTCCGGTTGCAGGGCATCTTGTCCATGCAGGCCACCAAGTCACCGTATTTAATCGAACAACATCCAAAGCAGCCGCTTGGGTTGAGCGCTATGGCGGAGCGATGGCGAAAACACCCGCCGAAGCCGCACAGAATGCCGAGGTCGTCATTACCTGCGTCGGCAATGACGACGACCTTGCTGCTGTCACGCTGGGGCGAGACGGCGCTTTCCGCACTATGGCCAAAGATACGCTTTTCATCGACCACACCACCGTTTCGGCAAAAATCGCACGGCAATTGTTCGTCGAAGGCGAGAGCCGCGGCATCCAATGCGTCGATGCCCCGGTTTCGGGGGGACAGGTCGGAGCGGAAAAGGGCGCGCTGTCCATCATGTGCGGCGGCACGGAAGCAGCCTTGGCTGCCGCGCGAGGGGTGATGGAAAGCTATGCGGCGCGCATAGTGCATGTCGGCTCCGCAGGCGCCGGGCAGACGACGAAAATGGTGAACCAGATTTGTATCGCCGGTGTTTTGCAGGGCGTCTCTGAGGGCCTTCGTTTCGCCCAAGCCTCGGACCTTGATCTCGACCGGGTGCTTGAGGCGATTTCCGGCGGCGCGGCGCAAAGCTGGCAGATGGAGAACCGGACCAAGACCATGGCGGCGGATGAGTTCGATTTCGGCTTCGCCGTCGACT
>CAYGOH010000095.1:0-8194 GCA_964351385.1 uncultured Sphingobium sp.
CCAGCTCGGGGACCAGCTCGGGGACCAGCTCGGGGACCAGCTCGGGGACCAGCTCGGGGGCCAGCTCAGGGACCAGCTCTGGGGCCAGCTCAGGGACCAGCTCGGGGGCCAAAACATTTATTACAACTCAAATTTCCTATGGGGTTCGCAAGACCTCTATTGGATCGCATGGAGCAGATTTGCGCAGAAGATCGGCGTTAAGCTAGAACCAGAAACGGACAAGCGCCTTGGTATCATGGAGCGTATTTCCATGCAGTGCGAATGGTGGTGGTCGTTTGAAAACATGGTCATTGCCAGTGAACGACCGACGTTAATTCGTTGGGATGGCGAGCATAGGTTGCACTGTGAGAATGGTCCTGCGGTCGAATATGCCGATGGCTACTCACTTTATGCTTGGCGTGGCCTGCGTATCCCTGAAGACTGGGTCAAGGTAGCGCCACCCGAGCCTGTAGAAGCCCTCCGATTGGAGAATATCGAGCTGCGCCGTATCGCCTGCGAAATGCGAGGCTGGCACAATATTTTGCCCGCATTGCCGAACGCAAAGATGATCGACCAGCACCCCAATCCGCAAGTTGGTGAGCTTTGGCAGGGAGACTTGCCGGATCACGGCGCTGAGCGGTTTCTGCAAGTCAAATGCGGGACAGGGCGAACATTCGCAATTCCGGTTGGCATGGAGTTTTCTACGGCGCGAGAGGCGAACGCCGCCACTTACGGGATTTCGCCTCAAATATTGGATCAGATGGAGATTAGGACTTGATGCCGGGAGAAAACGACGAATTCGAGCCATATCTCGTTCATGAAGAAAGTGATCGCAGCAGCTAAGTGTGGAGGTTGCGGGAGGTAAAGAAGAAGGAGAACAGTGATGAAGACTTTTGAAAAAATTGCGGCTCAGGGCGACATGATGCTTATCCGTATCGATGCGCTGCCGGACGACGCAAAGGCGGCGAAATCCGAGAATGGCGCGTTCATTCTCACTCATAGTGAAACGGGCCATCATCATATCGTCATGGAGCGCCCTACGGTGAAATTTTTCTCCGCGATGGATGAATTTCGTTCATACCTTGTGGTGGAGGATGAGCCGGCTGTTCTGGAGCATCTTCGTCCTACCGATACACACGAGGCGCTGGAGATCAAGCCCGGCATCTATGAGGTGCGCCGTCAGCGCGAATATTCCCCTGCCGGTTGGCAGCGTGCGAGTGATTGACCACCTCGAGCCAAGGAAGGACATAAGGATGGATAGGGGAACGACCCTAACGGTTGAGCCGTGTCCGTGCGGGCAGAAAGGCTGTCATTCAGCGAACATCGCACCGCTTACTTACGGGCAAGGTGTGATGAATCGTGAACATGCCGAATTCTTGGTCAAGGCCGTCAACGAGCGAGACGAACTCCTCACAGCCTTGAGGGCAACGCGGGAGGCTTTAGAGGTGTTTTCCAAATTAGGCGTGCCTTCAAAACCGCAGGGGAACGCTGGGATATATAGTATATTTCATAAGCATATCCTCGCCGCCGCTGCCACCCTCGCTCGTCATTCTCATCTGGTGGAGGGGTGAGCATGGAAACTAAACAAGCGGAATTCTCGCAATCCCGAAATGACATGCATTGGAGCCATTATGATTTGGATGATGGATTCATCAGGTGGTCGGGCTACGATGATGATTTCTGGTGGAAGAATATTTCCATCAAGGACGATTGGCGTCAGAGAAAAGGTGAGAAATCAGGGAAAACATATTATCTGAATCCTGAAACATGCCAAGTCCAGATTGGCAATCAAAATGTTTAGCCACCTCCGCCGCATCACCCTTGATGACGTGCTGGCGACCTTGCTCACAACCGGGTTCATTGCCGCCTTGGTCTATATGCCCTGGTGGTTGCCGAAGGTGGTGATGTGATGGGGTATTTCTCAAACGCCACAGAGTTCGAGTGTTGGGCAGCAAACAATTGTGACCGCTGCGCACATTGGCCGCAAGACGATGATGCGCCGGGTTGTCCCGTGGATATGGCTCACAACCTGTTCAATTATGAACTGTGCAACGAGGACGGGCATCCTGGCAAAGTCATTCTCGACATGCTCATTCCAAGATCCAAGGACGGCCTGGGGAACGAGCGATGCGCGATGTTTCAGCCCTTGCATGGCGTGACAGAAAAACACCTAAAGGATTGGCAGAAATACAAAGCCATCATGGCTGAGATGTCGCCATGATCCCCGCCATCCTCATCTGCGGTGCATTAGCCTTCATCCTTCTGGATGACCTGCGCCGCAATGGGTCATGGGTATGGGTATCGGATTTAATTATCGGGCTGGTTGATGAAAGCCCGGATGTGTTTGGAGATTAACCCAAGGGAGCCGGTCCCGGCTAATAACCGGGCCGGACAGTATAAATGATACGCATTGAGAGACCAAGGCGCATCAACCGCTACACCAAGCTATTCTGGACCCGCAGGGACTATGACCTTGAAGGCAGGGCTTTGGCTGAACGCAGACGCAGGGAATGGGAACGGAAAGCTGAGGTGGTGGTGTGATGTCTGACTTGTATATGACCAATGACCGCTATCTGGCGGCGCTCTATCGTCAACGTGATCGGCTTATTGCGGGGTTAGAGTTCGAGGCCGTCGATAGCGACACCATGGGCGACAAGTTTACGCATGCCTCATGGGGGCTTTGCTCACGAGATGCTGGCGCGTGGCCAGACGCCGATGACCATCTGTGGCCTGATCAGTTTGAGCAATATGGCCGTGTGGCACCTAAATACCGCAAGGGCGGACAGATATGCCCAATGCAACGTAAAGAGGGCCCCTTCGGGTGCTTTTACTCTTGTCGGATATTCAAAACAGGCGAAATTTCTCGAAAAACCCGCCAGCGCGCGATTGAGTTGTATGAAGCGCGCATCGGTAAAATCCGCGCTCACATGAGCGCAGAGACGAAAGGCCCCACTAATGATCGACCGTAAGCGCTTGGCCGATGCAATAAGCGACTTCTTCTCTGCGGCTGAAAGAGCGTGGGACGGACCGACAGAATGCGTTAATGCCGTCCTCACCGCCATATCCGAGCAGGGGTATGTCATCGTGCCGAAAGAGCCGAGTAGGGCAATGATTGAGGCTATCGACGGGTATTACATGGAGGGCGCAGCAGACTGCGACGGCGGTGGTTTTATACCCAAGCAAGAAGTCCCGGTAATATGGGAAGCCCTCATTACAGCATCACAAGGAGAATAGTGGTGACTGCGCGGCGCGCTCCTGACTGGCCCAGATTGATGACCAAGACGACACTCGCCTTGTATCTCGACATCACGCCTAGCGAGGTCGAGAAAGAGGTTGTTGCCGGTCGTCTTCCCATGCCTGTCAGAGTAGGTTCGCGGGACCATTGGAGTCGCACAGCAGTTGACGCCAGCGTTGAACAGATAGCAGGGGAGCGTATTGCCGATTGGCGTAGTGCGCAGCCACTATATGCGCAGCGGTAAAGGCCTCCGCTACATCAAGCGCGTCCGATCGAAAGGGCAGTGGTATGCCTATTTCGACACCGGCCAGAAAGACGGGCAGGGGAAACGTATTTATGCCTCGCTCGGCAACATGGCGGCTTATGACTTCGGTACACGTTATGCGGCGATGCTCGGCCATCGTGAGCGACGCAATCAGATTCGATCTGAAATAACTGTGCCGCACCTGCTGGACCTGTACCAGAAAAGCGAAAAATATCGCAGCAAGGCACCTTCGACAAAACGGGTCTATGATTTGTACATCGGAGAATTCGCTAAGAAGCTGCCCACAGCGCCCGCTGGCGAGATTGAGCGGTCGGACGTTACCCTGTTTCTCGACAGCATGGCTGACAGACCCGCTGCGGCAAATCTTGCGCTAGGTGCCATCGGTGCGCTTTATTCATGGGGGCTGTCAAGAGGCCACGTCAAAAACGATCCTTGCGCGAATATCGAGCCAATGGACATCGGAGAACATCAGCCTTGGCCTCAATGGCTGCTGGCCGAAGGACTTGTTGCAGAAAGCGACCGCGTTCGGTTCGGCGTCAACATGCTCTATTACACAGCCCTGCGCATTACGGATGTGTGCGGGCTGCGCTGGGGTGACATAAACGGTGATGCGATAGTCACGACCCAGCAAAAAACCAAGGGCCGCTTGGTTATTCCCATTCATGCCGAACTGCAAAAAATACTCGATACGATCCCTAAAAAGGGCCTGTCGATCCTCACGCGGTTCGATGGCAAGCCACTGAGTGCGGACGCACTGCGAACCGCTATCAAAAAGTTTGTATCCGAACAGACCGTTGAAACTTTCGTACCGCACGGCCTGCGAAAGAATGCCGTCATCGCACTCCTGGAATGCGGGTGCTCGATTGCCGAAACGTCCGCCATTAGCGGCCAGTCGCTCAAGATGGTCGAGCACTATGCCAAGGGCAGAAATCAGGAAAAACTTGGCCGCGCCGCCATCCTGAAATGGGAGCGCAAGGCATGAGGAACGAATCGCGAATGTTCAAACCATGTGCAAACACAGATAATTTTTGGCGGAAAAGCGTATTCCCTATTTACAGTCAAATTAATACGGCAATTCCAGCGGTCTGTGCGCGATAGCCCGTGCGGAAGGGGCGGTGAAGCGGCATGTGACAGCAGTGCAGGCTCCAAGACGCGCTTGCACATGTTCATCCAATAACCGACAAGGGGGAATGGTTTCTTTTCCCCGCGCGCCTGTAACGGCGGTGCTCGGCCCTACCAATACCGGCAAGACGCATCTCGCGGTTGAGCGGCTGACGGCGCATTCCAGCGGGATGATGGGCTTCCCCCTGCGCCTGCTCGCGCGAGAGGTCTATGACCGGGTTGTGGCAATCAAGGGGGCTGGTGAGGTCGCGCTGATTACCGGCGAGGAAAAAATCGAGCCGCCCGGCGCGCGCTGGTATCTCGCCACGGCGGAGTCGATGCCGCTTGACAGAGGAATGACGACCGGGAGCGGCGACACAAAGCTGCGGGATTTCGCTTTTGTCGCGCTTGATGAGGCGCAGCTCGGTATCGATCCCGAACGCGGCCATATCTTTACCGGCAGGATGCTGCGCGCCCGTGGCCGGGAGGAGACGATGATCCTCGGCTCCGAAGCGCTCGCTCCGATGGTCCGCGCGCTGCTGCCCGATGCGGAGATCATCTCCCGACCGCGCTTCTCAACGCTTTCCTATGCGGGCGCGAAAAAGCTGTCGCGCCTGCCCAAACGCTCGGCCATCGTCGCCTTTTCCGCCGAGGAGGTTTATGCCGTTGCAGAAATGCTGCGGCGGCAGCGTGGCGGCGCGGCCGTGGTGATGGGCGCGCTGTCGCCTTCCACCCGCAATGCGCAGGTGCAGATGTTCATGAACGGCGACGTCGATTATCTCGTCGCGACCGACGCCATCGGCATGGGGCTCAACCTCGACGTGACGCATGTCGCCTTCGCGTCGCTCCGCAAGTTTGACGGTCATCGCACCCGCCGCCTGACCGTTTCCGAAATGGCGCAAATCGCGGGGAGGGCGGGGCGGCATCACAAGGACGGTACGTTCGGATCTCTGGGTTCGGAAGAGGGCGAAAGCGCGTTCCGCCCCGAAGAGATCGAAGCGATTGAGGCGCATGAATTTCCGCGCATAGAGCAGCTCTACTGGCGCGACGGCACGCCGCCGATGGACACGATCGCAGACCTGATCGCCGGGCTGGAGGCGCGCCCGGACCGGCGCGAACTGCGTGCCGCGCCGCAGGCGACCGACCTTGCCGTGCTCAAGGCGATGGCCGACGATGCGCTGGTGCTCGACCGGGTCCGTACCCCGCATCAGGTCCGGCGCCTCTGGGATGTCTGCGGGTTGCCCGATTTCCGGAAGCTCGGGCCGGAGCATCATCATCGCCTCGTTGCGCGCCTCTGGCGCTTCCGCAGCGAAGGCAACGGCCATGTCCCGCGGGACTGGTTTGCGCAGAATGTCGCGCGGCTCGATACCGTGCAGGGCGATGTCGATACGCTGTCGGGTCGAATCGCCGCAGCGCGCACCTGGGCCTATATCGCGCACCGGCCCAACTGGCTGGCCGACCCTGCCGAGATGGCCGAGAGGACGCGCGCACTCGAAGAAAAATTGTCGGATGCGCTGCATGCAGCGCTGATGCAACGGTTCGTCGACCGACGGACTTCCGTGCTGTTACGCGATATTGGACGAAAAAATGACTATCTTCCCGTCGATATCGGTGAAGATGGGCTTGTGCAGGTGGAAGGCGAGACGTTAGGACGTCTTCAGGGATTCCGTTTTCATGTCGATCCGCTCGCAAGGGGCGGCGACAGGAAGCTGTTACTGGCCGCTGCGGAGCGGCGTTTGGGGAAGATGCTGACGGTGAAGGCCGAAGAACTTATTGCCGCGCCAGACGGCGACATTGCGCTGCTTGCGGAGCCGGGCGCGAATCCTGTCATTGGATGGGGCGGGCAGAGTGTTGCGACGCTGCACCCTGGCACCGGCCTGCTCAATCCGGAAATTCGCGTGGACAAGGCGATTCTGGGTTTGGGGCAGGACGTCGCCAATCGCGTCGTGTCGCGGTTGCAGGGCTGGATGACCGCGCAGCATGAGCGCCATCTCGCGCCGCTCCTGAAGATCGGCGAACAGGCGACGCTGCCGGAAACGCCGGCGGTAGTCCGGGCGTTGTTCATTCAGCTCGCCGATGCAGGCGGCATCGTCGCGCGCACGGACATCGATGACGCGCTCAACCGGCTGGACAAGGACCAGAGGCAGCTTTTGCGCAAGGCGGGCTTCACCATCGGCGTTCTTGATATTTATCATCATGCGCTTTTGAAACCAGGGGCGGCCTTGTGGCGTTTGGCTCTTATGTCTTTGAAACGCGAAAAGCCGATGTTGCCCTTGCCGCCTGCCGGGGCGGTGCTGTTATCGCTCAAGGCGCGTGAGGAGCAGATGGGCGCGCGCCATGCCGGATATCGCGGCTTTGGTGATGAGCAGATACGCATCGACATGGTGGAACGCATCGCGCGCGGCGGCCATGAGGCGATCGCGAAGAATGAACGCTACGACGCCACATCGCCCTTTATTGTGTCGCTCGGGCTTTCCGAAACCCTTTTCAACCATGTGATGCGCAATGCCGGGTTCCGCCCGGTCGCGGTGAAAGCGGACGATGCGCCGCAGCCGGACGCGGCAAGCATGGCAGCGGTGAGCGGGGAGCCTGAAACGCCGGCCCCAGCACCAGCTCCGACTCCGGCACCAACCCCGGAGCCGATGCCGACCGAATTGCCGCCGCTCAGCCCGCCGGATGATCATCCGGGGCAGGGACCCGACGAAACGCCGGGTATCCCACCCGATCCGGTTCCGGCAGAACCTCCGGTCGAAACGCCGCCGCTCAGCCCGCCGCAGGAAATACCGCCGCCGAGCATTGAGGCATCGGCAGACGTGCAGGCTGATGCCGCTGGCGAAGCGAGCGAAACACCGGCCCCATCCGGCGCCAACTGGGTCTTTCGCGGTCGTCATAAACCGCGCCCAAGGCCGCAGGGCGGCTTTGACAAAGGTGCCGCCGATGATCGGTCCAAGCGTCCGCATGCCGCGAAAAACGGTGGGCCCTGCAACAAGGGCGCTGGTCGGCGGAACGGCAAGCGCGCTGGCGCGGGCGGCGGTTTTGCGCATAGGGATGACAATAAGGGCAGGCCCGCAGGCGGTGGCGCATTCGCCGAACTCGCATCCCTGTTGGGGCGTAAAGACTGAACATGCAGGAGCGCGCCGCTTGAAGGCCGCACCCGATGCTTCGGCATATGCGCCGACGTTGCGCATCGACAAATATCTCTGGTTCGCGCGCCTCGCCAAAAGCCGGTCGGTGGCACAGCAGATGGCCGAACGTGGCATCATGCGCGTCAATGGCCGCAGGATCGATCGCGCCCACAGCCCTGTTCGCGCAGGCGACCTCATCACGCTGGTACATGGCGAGCAGATTCGCGTCGTGCGGGTGCTGGCGTTGCCGCAAAGGCGGGGCCCGGCTCCCGAAGCGCGGCTGTGCTACGAAGATCTCAAGCTAGGCGAATAAAGGATTACTGGCACTGGCAACAACCGAAACTGTGTTGACGCGCGCGAATGGCGCGAATAGCAGGGCGACAATGATGTGCTTCTGTGCCGCGCAGTAGCCCCCATCGGGAAGGGAAAGATAAAGATGACCTATGTTGTGACCGACGCGTGCATTCGCTGCAAATATATGGATTGCGT
>CAYGOH010000096.1:0-1102 GCA_964351385.1 uncultured Sphingobium sp.
TGCAGGCGCTCAACCAGACGATCCAACAGATCGATGCGCTGATGGCCCAGGCCAAGGGCATCCAGTTTCAGGTCGCGAGTTTGAACCAGCAGTTTCGCGGGCAATTTCCCGCGATCTTCAATCAGGCGCTGACGACCAATCAACAGGTGATTGCGGCGAAGGGCCGGTTCACCCTCGCGATGGATGCCTATCAGCAGACCATGACCGTGCAGGCGCAGGTGGTCGAGAATATCACCGCCGACGCCGCTAATCTCAATGGCATCGTCGCACGCAGCCAGAATGCGCAAGGGGCATTGCAGGCGTCCCAGGCAACCAACCAGCTCCTGGCGCTCGTCGCCAAGCAGCAGTTCCAGATCCAGCAGCTGATGGCGGCGCAATATCGCGCCGATGCGATCGACCGCGCGGCGAAGGCGCAAAGCCAACTGAATGCGCAAGGCGCGACGGCGAAGTTTCTGGGAACGGGCAGCGCCTACACCACACCCTGAAAAGCATGAGATGACGGCGGCGGCCCCGTGCCCCTCTCGCTGTCGCCGTCGCCGCGGGGTTCGGGTCTTCGCTCCCCCACCCGGACCCCGCGGCATCCCTTCAACCCACGGTCAAGCGAAACGCCATGAACAACTTGAACATCATCGATCAGTTTTTGGCGACGTTTGTCGCCTATATCAACAGCGGCTTCGGCCTCTTGGGCGGCGACGTGCATTTCCTGGTCGCGACGCTGATCGGCATCGATATCACGCTGGCAGGGTTGTTCTGGGCGCTGGGCGGCGAGGACAATGTGCTGGGTCTGGGAGAAGAAGCTTCGCTGACTGCTCGATATGCTTTTTGAAGCCACCCATAGCGCAGAGGAAATGTTTCATGCCCCGAAAAGCATGGGCGGTATTGATCACTTCTCAGTTCTTGAGCACTCACTTCACCTCCTGGGGCTATCATCCAGCACGAAACTCTATACAAGGTACTGGAGGCACCGTCCAGCACTGAGGGCATCGTGGAAGTCGAAAACAGTATCTACCTAGACTATCAGGCGGCGACGCCATTGGACGACCGAGTACTGCGGGTAATGGTGGCGGCCTACACGACGCACTTTGCCAACCCGCACTCAGCT
>CAYGOH010000096.1:1112-8008 GCA_964351385.1 uncultured Sphingobium sp.
AAGCAGCCGCAGCCATTGAAACTGCTTCAGCTCAAGTCGGCAGACTGTTCGGGCTTGGAGCTGATGATGTGACTTTTACCTCGGGCGCAACCGAGGCAAACGCCATGGTGTTGAAGGCAGCTCAAGCGATTGCGTCCCGGACGGGTAGAGCAGAGGTGCTGATTGGGGCGGCGGACCATGGGTCTATCAGAAACGAGGCGGACCGCAGCGGCTTGACGGTGAAGCACATTCCGCTCGATGGGCGAGGGTCTCCTGATCTTAGCTACATGCGAGCGATGATAAGTCAGGGCATTTCGCTTGTATCAGTTGTAGGCGTGAACAATGAAAATGGATCCATCGCAGAGCTTGGTGAAATAGCGGCCCTTTGCCGATCCCGTGGCGTTCTTTTCCACGCCGACCTAGCGCAAGCCCCACTCGCTATGGACATCGATCTGATTGACCTCGACATCCCCTTTGCGACGATCTCCGCCCACAAGCTTTATGGGCCTAAGGGGGTAGGGGCATTTCTTGCAGGTCCCGGATCATCTGCACTAATTAAGCCATTGATAGTGGGCGCCGGTCAACAAGGTGGACGGCGCGGCGGAACTTTGCCTACGGAGCTAATTATGGGGTTCGGCGAAGCCTGCCGGATTATTTCGACTGAAGGACCGACTGAGCGCGACCGTGTTGCATTGCTAAGGGATCGATTTGTTCATATTCTAGAGGAAAAACAAATAGCTATGCTAATCGGTGGGCGAGATGGGCGCCACCCTAGCAATGCGCTCATGCATTTTCGCGGGCAAAATGCGGCGGACCTGTTGGCTCGCATGCAGCCGCGCATAGCGGCTTCAACGCGGTCCGCTTGCTCATCAGGAACGATGGAACCTTCACATGTTTTGAGTGCCATGGGGCTCGATCGTGAGACTGCGTCCGAATGCATACGCTTTAGTTTCGGGCGCTTTTCGAACGACCAGCAGATCGATCAAGCAATTGCAATCATCGTGGGGACGATCGAACAAGATCGTTGAGTGATCTCACACTGTATAAAATTGCCGCTAGTTTCGGTGATCGAGCCGACCAACTTGTCCAGCTTTAGAATTTGCGCTGTTTCCTCTCGAAGCCATCCTTGACCTCTGCGATCCAGGTCACGATTTCCGTCTCGCTCCAGCGCAAAGTGTAGGGCGAAACCTTGTAAGGCGCCGGAAACCGTTCCTCCTCGACAAGCTTGTAGACCGTCGTCCTGCCGAGGCTGACGCGGCGGCAGACCTCGTCGAGTTTCAGGATTCGCTCTAGAGGGCCTTCGAAACCGGCAGTGGTCATACAATAACCGGATTAGAACCGGACTGCTATGGCGCGAAACATCTCCGCCGAGGCGCGCGCCAATACTAAGACATTAACGAACGGCTGCTTGCAGGAAGGCTCGAACGCCGGTTGAATGACGGCTATGTTAGCGGCCCACGACACAAAAACTCACGAAATCTCCGGTCCCGACCGTCCTCTTCCGAACGTCCAGCTGATCCGGCTTTCGCGCACGAGGCCGCTCGCCTGTTTTCCGATCTGCTTTTCCAGCACCTGCCGCCAGGGCACCAATGTGAACTCGCGGGATTTTTCAATGAGCGCGAACCGACCGGAAGCCATGTCGATGCGGCGGGCCACCCTGCCCTCGATCCGCTCGCCTGATTTCGCTTCAACAAACTCCTTCCCCAGCTCCTCCGACAGCCCTTCCGCGACCTTCAAAAGCTCACGCCGTTGCAGTACCGCCAACGCATTCTGCCGCAACCGAATTCCTCTCTCTCCTTCCTCCGCAAGATCCTGTTCGATCAGCCATTGCCGGCGCGCATTGAGTGCGGTGCGCACCTCGCGCCCGTACCCTGCATCACGGGCATGGATATCCGACGGCGCTGCAAGCTCATGATCGAGCCAGGTCGCGCCTTCGATCCCGGCGAGACGTTCGACCGGCTCAGGCGACAAGATTTCAACATCGACCGGCTTGTCGCGAAGCCGCTGCTGCTCGAACCGCTCGGCCTCGGCGAGATGGTCGCCGGAGATGCGCCATGTACCGTCGGGATCGCGCGCGACATCCATGCGGGCGCGACGCATCGCTTCGAGGCGGCGTATATGGGTTTCGGCAAAGCTTTGGGTCGCCGAAGGATCATGGCGCAGATGGATGTCCACCGAATAGCGTCCATCATGGGCGGCACTAACCTCGGTGACGGTCCGGTCAATATCGCGCACATGAACTTCAGTCGGTACGACCCGGATCGTAGCGCCCTCCGGCAATTGCTCTACTGACGCGCCCGCGCCGATATCCACAAAGTGCACATGACCATCGACGCCGTCGACCAGAAGATAATGCCGGTCGCGATGTTCGTCTGCGAACCCGCGCGCGATCAGCCTGCCGACCAGCGGTCCATCTTCCGGCAGATGGATGCGGTGTTCAGCCCGCGCGAGCTTTTCACGCGTCATCTCCCGCTGCATTAGCCGGATAATGTCACCGCGCTCGCCCATGCGCCGCAGCGTATCATTCAACCCTTGCGCCAGCCGCCATCTTCCGTTGCCGACTTCCTCGGCCAACTCCATGCGCTTCAATTGCTGCAACCGGCCCGCTTCGAGCGTGCGGAAGAACAGGTCGCGGCCAAGCGGCGCAACTACACGGCCCTCGTCCATCCGATTGAGCAGTCGCCGATCGATCGCGGTCAATCGTTCCTGGCTGACATCATGGCGCAGCCGCGCTTCGATTTCGCGGGTAGTGCGCGGCCCGAGATCAAGTGTCACCAGTTCGCTCGCGCGCTCGCGCAAGCCATGGGCGATATAGTCGCGCGCGATCACCAAATTGTCGCCGCGATCATCAATCCCGCGCAGTATGATATGGCTGTGCGCATGCCCGGTGTTGAAATGGTCGACCGCGACCCAGTCGAGCCTGGTTCCCAGGTCCTGCTCGACCTGGTGCATCAACCGCCGGACGAACGGCTTCAGATCCCGATATTGATCGGCATCTTCCGCCGAGACGATGAAGCGGAATTGATGCCGATCCCCGCCACAGCGTTCGAGGAACGCCTTGCTGTCGGCGCGGTCGGTGTCGGTGCCATAGAGTTCACCGGCGGCTCCCTCGCGCGTCACACCGTCGCGCTGGATATAATGGAGATGCGCCCGAGCCGCACCAAGGCTTCTGCCCTTCAAACGCACCAGCTTTGTCTTCACCACAGCGCGCCGGGCGTGATAGCCGGCAAGGCGATCGCGGCTCGAGAGTAGCCGGCCGATGCTGGCGCCGCGACCGATGCGGCTGCCATCGAAGCGCCGCGCACGGATCTTCGATTTCGCGGCATTGAGGCCGACTGCTATTAGCACCCGACTGGCATATTTGGCGCCGCGCTTGCCCCCGCCTTTGGCTCGTTGACGGCCCAGACTCGGCTCGAACTCCTCATCATCGCTCATGATGCGAGCCCGAAACCGCAGGGTCTCGCATCTGTCTCGCGATCGAAACACCTGTCTCGTGAAAAATCGATGTGCAGACCTGGCTTCCGCGATGTCTGCGAGACATTGCCTTTATCTTGTTCTCTTAATTGGGCAATTCCCGAATATCTGTTCCATCCGACTTCTCCTTCTTCATGGCTCATGAACATCCTGCGCGACGCGCTTTCGAGGTCTGGTGCGCCGTGCACTCTTCCGCATTCAGCGCGGGCATGAAAGGCCGTTCGATGACGGCTGGAAGCACCGCGCGATGCATGTCGATATTGGCGTGCCGGGGCGACATCACAGGCAGTCCCGCGTGGTCCAACCGAGGTCGGCCACAAACAAGATATCGTGCTTCCCAGCGTCAAGATCTGCACCAGTCCTCATCCGCTCAGCGCGGATCTCCCTTAACTATTGATAGCGAAAATATGTGTCATCCAACCGCTCCGACAGCCTGTGCCTCGTGATGGTAAAGCTTGCGAATGCTGTCATCGGAAGTGCGCTCCGGTGCGCCCTGGTAGCAGGTGCCATCGGTCCACATCGCGTGCATGATGACAGCCAGCTTGCGCGCGACAGCCACGCAAACCTTGGCATGGCCCTTGGTCTGGGAAAGCTTCATCCCCCATTCCTTGACCCGGTCGGGACGCTTGTAACGCTTCATCATAGCGTTCGCGGCTTCGTACAAAGCGCGCCTGACATCGGTGTCGCCAGCCTTGCTGATCCGCCCCTGGATGTCGATCGAACTGCCTGACTGCCATCGCTTCGAGGTCAGTCCGAAATAGGCGGCAACATCTCTCGAACGCCGGAATCTGGTGGGATCGTCAATGGCGGTAACGAAGGTCAGCGCGGTGACGGGACCGACACCCGGGATTTCGAGATAGCGGCGGCAAAGTTCGTCCCGCGCGACGATCTGCAGAACCAGTTTGTGGAGCTTTACATATTCGGCCCAGAGCGCCGCACGAGCCCGCAACATACAGTCCATCAACCCGCTGGAAAGCTGATCCGATGCGACCGCATCGCGAACGGATTGATCGAAATCGCGACGTCCGGTTCGGCTCAAGCGTATGCCAAACGACTTCAGCGAGTGACGGATCGAGTTCTCCAAATCGAGGAATTTGCGTTTGAGATTGCGGCGCTGGATGAGCAGCAACCGGAGCCGATAGCAGGCCTCGGTCTTGATGTGCGCGGCGCGATACCAGCCCGTCCGAACGATATGAGCGAGGCCGAGAGCATCGGTCGCATCGGTCTTGTTGCGCTGCGCGGACATAGCAGCGCGGGCGTGTCGGGCCTCGAGGCAAACGATGGGAAGACCCAGCTCGCCGAGCGCTGGGTGCAACCAGGGCGCAAGCGCACCGGCCTCGTGTCCGACCCGCTTTAGCTGACGACGGTAAGGCGCCAGTGCTGACACGATCGTGTCCGGGTCAGTCACTACGGTAGTCGTCATCATCACCTTCCCAGCTTCATTGACTACGCAGATGGCGGTCTCATCGACGCCAACATCCATTCCGGCAAAACAGTCCATGCGCGTTCTCCTGCGGATTGTAACAGCCGGTGCCTTGCGCGCACGCGGCAGGACTGTATCGCATAGCTCCGCGACAGTGTCGGGCACCAAACGAGCGATGAGTTCATCGTGCCCAATTACCTCGGCAGTCCCTGCCTTCCTCCCCCTTTTCCGCTCCCATATCCCAAACTTGCGAAAACCACGCCCAGCCGGACCAACGCTACCGCGGAACGGCGTTCAACGGCCATCTTACCGGATCGCAAACAGCGGATCGACAGGTTCGGGTTTCGACTCCCTGTCGATAGCCTCGCGGGAAATGCGCTGAACCACGAATAGTGCAGGCGGTTTCCGAGGCGCGGGAGAGGCTGCTTTGCCGTCCATTCCCGCGAGATAGGCGATGGTTTCGGCGGGCAAAGGACGGCCGGCGAGATGCTCGGCATAGCGGCCGGGACCGGCATTATAGGCGGCGAACAGGCCCGGATAGCCGAAGCGATCATACATCAATCGCAGATAGAATGTGCCCGCCAGGATATTGTCGCGCGGGTTGTCAGGATCGTTGCCCAAACCCAATCGGTTGCGCATCTGGCCCCAAGTCTTCGGCATCAATTGCATCAAGCCCATCGCGCCTTTGGGGCTACGGATCGGGCGGCCATTAAGCTGCGTTCGCCCACCGCTTTCGGCGCGCATCACCTGCTCGATCCAGCGTGTCGGGATGCCGAAACGGGTCGATGCTTCCTCGACAAAAGGTCGCCAGCGCGTCACCTCATCGGCCTGTACCGGTGTCGCGGCGAGTAGCGCGACAGCGGCGACGATGCCCCTTATCGCGCCCATATCAGCCGTGCCTGACCGATGACGTCGGATGCCCTGCTGATCCCGAAATAGCGCCCGTCGAACGAGGCGGGGCTGTCGGCCATCAGCAAGAAATACTGCCCGGAACGCAGCCGGATACAGCCCTGCCAGCGCGGCATTGGACGACCCTTACCGTCCTGCTCGAGCCGCCGGACGATGGGCCTTCCATGGAGGAAGATCGTTGCTCCCAGTGCGCAGATTTCTTCGCCCGGCCCAGCGGCGACCCGCTTCACCAGCGGTACATTTAGAGGCAGATAGCGACGCTGCGCCGCCATACGCCGATACCGCTCGGGCACGCGCGCGATCACCATGTCGCCCTGTGCTATAGGTGCGCCGGGAGATACCCAATAGAGACCTATTGGTGCGCTGGCGCTCGCATTCCAGACAAGGCGCGGCGCGGGCGGAAAGGCGATGGTGAGGCCAAGAGCGAGCGCCCCGGCAGCGATGCCGAGCGCGAAACGGTTCAGTTTTCTGCGGCGCTTGCTGCGGGCGCGCAAGGCCTCGCCCCAGGCGAGCAGCGGCGCGTCGGCGGTCGAGCTGCGCCGCCGCGTCATGGCCGCGTTCCCTTGGCGCTCTGCTCGCGGCTCCATGCGTCCAGGTCGTCGATATGATATTGGACGAAGCGGCAATGGCGGCGAAAGACCGGGCCTTCGCCCTTGACGCGCAGGCTTTTCAAGAGCCGCGCGGATATCTTCAAATAGGCCGCCGCCTGTTCGGTATTGAGGAAGGGCGAGCCGCGCTTGGCGCGGTTCGCGCGGGTGATGTCGTCGTCATTGTCCATGGGTCCGCCGGTTGTTGCCGGAGCGGCCCTATCGCCGCCCGGTGCACCGGTCTTGCCTGGCGCCGCACCCGCCGGGGAGTGTCGAAACTGAGAATGTCAAAATCGACACCCCGGAGAGGCAAAGGCTCCGCGCCGTGGCGCGGGGCCGGTCCGATCAGCGCGACCAGATGAGCTTCATTTCAGCGTCGTCACCCTGCACCAGCGTCGCATAGATGGGCGCCGGGAAGGACGGATCGTCGAGCTTGACCGAGAGATATTCGGCGCCGGTATCGCGCGCGGCCTTGGTCCAGCATGCGCCGAACTCGACGCCGCTCGTGCTCACCCGATGGTCGG
>CAYGOH010000097.1:0-3861 GCA_964351385.1 uncultured Sphingobium sp.
GGTGCAGATCATCCGCATCAACCGCGAGACGCAGCGCATCAGCCTTGGCATGAAGCAGCTTGAAAGCGATCCCTGGGAAGGCGCAGAAGCGAAATATCCGATCGGCGCGAAGCTGACCGGCCGCGTGACCAACATCACCGAATATGGTGCGTTCGTCGAACTCGAAGCGGGCATCGAAGGTCTGGTTCACGTCTCCGAAATGAGCTGGACCAAGAAGAACGTGCATCCCGGCAAGATCGTATCGACCAGCCAGGAAGTCGACGTCGTCATCCTCGAAGTCGACAGCGAGAAGCGCCGCATCAGCCTCGGCCTCAAGCAGGCGCAGAGCAATCCCTGGGATAGCTTTGCCGAAACGCATCCGGTCGGTTCTACGGTTGAGGGTGAAGTCAAGAACGCAACCGAGTTCGGTCTGTTCATCGGCCTTGAGGGCGACGTGGACGGCATGGTTCACATGTCGGACATCGCCTGGGGCATTTCCGGTGAGGATGCGCTGAACCTGCATCGCAAGGGCGAGGTGGTGAAGGCCATCGTTCTCGATATCGATGTCGAGAAGGAACGCATCAGCCTTGGCATGAAGCAGCTCGAAAAGGGTGCGCCGAGCGCAAGCGGAACAACGTCCTCGGGTCTGTCGAAGAACCAGGTTGTCACCGTTTCCGTTCTGGAAGTACGCGATGCAGGCCTGGAAGTTCAGGTGGGCGAAGACGGGGCCATCGGCTTCATCAAGCGTGGCGATCTGGGCCGCGACCGCGACGAGCAGCGCGCGGAGCGTTTCCAGACCGGTCAGAAATTCGATGCGATGGTTATCGGTTTCGACCGCAGCAAGAAGCCGAACTTCTCTGTCAAGGCGTTGCAGATTGCCGAAGAGAAGCAGGCCGTTGCGCAATATGGCTCTTCGGACAGCGGCGCGTCGCTCGGCGACATTCTGGGCGAAGCCTTGAAAGCCAAGAACGAGGGCTGATTCTCGAAGTAATTGTAAAATCCCGTCATAGTTGCGCTATGACGGGATTTTTATATCAAGAACCAAACCGGCCTTTATTTAAGCGAATGGCAGTAAGTGACTGAAATATCCTAATTTGAGTTCGAAATTGAGACATTGTCATTTGTGGCTCATTTGCGTAATGAAAGAGTGTCGGCAATGAGTGGGACTGCCGATATAAGGAGGATAGATGATCCGTTCCGAACTGGTTCAACATTTGGCGGAGAAGAATAGCGACCTCACTTTTGGGGAAGTAGAACGAATTGTAGATATATTCTTTTCCGAGATTACTGAGCAACTTGCCAACGGTGGCCGTGTTGAGCTCCGTGGGTTTGGAGCCTTTACGACTCGTGCGCGGGACGCCCGAACCGGCAGAAACCCTCGTACTGGTGAATCGGTAGCGATCGCAGCGAAGAAAGTGCCCTTTTTCAAGCCGGGCAAAGAAATTCGCGAGCGTCTCAACGTCAAATAGTCCGTTAGGGCATCCCCCCAAATCGTGCGTGCCCTTGCCGAGCGTCTGCGCTTGACGTGGCAGGCTGCACGTTGCACTGGACGCTCATGTTTGTCGGTCATTGCTGCAGATCCTTACTGTGGCAATGTACGCCGGACTTTATCCGGGTGCTGCGGACGTGGCGAAATCGGTAGACGCAGCGGACTTAAAATCCGCTTCCCGTATAGGGAGTGCGGGTTCGAGTCCCGCCGTCCGCACCAGGCCCAGATTGTTTGTAAAACCTCGCTCCATGATGTCTGGCACCTTGGCCTTGCGCGCTTCGCGCTATAGGAAAGGGCGTCGCTTGACCTCGGGAATCGGTATCGCATTTTGACGGGACGTTCATCTTCGACCTTGTTGCTTATGGCGCTGGCCATGCCGTTGGCCGCATGCGGCGACACTGGAGATGACGGGCCGGTCCGTGTGAGTGTTATCGGCGACTCCAAACAGATTGAGGCGCCTTTGACGCATATCATGTCGAGTGCGGGGCAAGTCAGCTTTGCAGCGACAGCGCGAGGCATCGTCACATATGATGCGAATGGCGACGTTGTTCCGG
Source organism: uncultured Sphingobium sp. (assembly GCA_964351385.1). Lineage (GTDB taxonomy): Bacteria > Pseudomonadota > Alphaproteobacteria > Sphingomonadales > Sphingomonadaceae > Sphingobium. Next base: position 2,023 of record CAYGOH010000097.1, read on the forward strand.
GCCTTGCCCAGCGATGGATCGTCGTCGATGACGGGAAAAGCTATATTTTCCGGCTGCGCCGTTCGCACTGGGTGAATGGAGACCAGATCGACGCCAAGGAAGTCAAGGCGGCGTTCGAAAAAAGATTGCGCGCCGAGCGGCAGGTCGACCCCTATGGCAGCATGGCTTCTGTGTCCGAGGTTCTGGCGATGACGGGGGATGTTCTGGAGATTCGACTGAAGGCCCCGCGTCCGAATTTTCTGGTGGCTCTTGCCCAACCCGCGCTGGGGATTGCAAGAAAAAGCGGCGGATCGGGCCTTTATCGCAAGACCGCGCGGGCGGCTGCGGGCGATGAACTTTTGCTGACGCCCGTCGACGTTCTCAATGAGGACGATGAGCCGGTCGATGAGCGGAAGCTGCGGGTCATGAGGGCCGAGCGGGCCGCGAAATCGGTGGTCCGGTTCAAAAATGGTCTGACGGATCTGGTGCTCGGCGGGTCTCTGGCCGATCTGCCCTATGTGACGCTGGCCGAAATTGACGGCCGTTCCGTCCGGTTCGACCCGGTGCAGGGTCTGTTCGGGCTTGCCTTTTCGAAGCGCAATCGGATGTTCGACGATTTGCAGGTGCGCGAAGCGCTGGCGATGGCGATCGAACGCGAAGCGATTGTCACATATTTCGACATCAGCCGATGGAAGATTGCTGAGCAGATCATGCCGCAGCAGTTCGATCTGCCGCACGGGCCTACTGCACCTGAATGGACCCGGCTTTCGATGGATGAACGGCGCAGCCGGGCCATCGGCACCATCGCGCGATGGCGCGCCCAGCATGATGGAGAGCCAGTGACGTTGACGATCGGCTTGCCGGAAGGGCCGGGCATGGAGTTGCTGTTCATCGCGCTTAAGGATCAGTTTCGCCAGGTCGGCGTCGGTCTGGAACGGGCCGAGAAGGATGGAGATCTTGTACTGATAGATGAGGTTGCGCCCTATGACAGTGCGTCCTGGTATCTGGGGCGGCTGAGCTGCGCGCGTGGGTTGCGATGCTATCAGGAAGCAGAAGACCTGCTTGAGGCCTCTGCCTCCGCGTCAAGTCTGGCCGAGCGTGTCGAGCTGCTCGGGCAAGCGGAGCCGATGATGACGGCATATGGCGCGTTCATTCCGCTGGCGACGCCGGTCCGCTGGTCGCTGGTGCGGTCCAGGCTGGATGGCTTCATGCCGTCGCCACGTGCGCATCATGATCTTTCAAGCCTGAGGAAATGAGTTTTCTGGAGGATTGTGCCGGCGAAGGAAGGGCTAATGCCAGGGCTTTTCGCGGAACCATTTCGTGATGATATATTTCGCGCCGCTGCGAACCTTCATGCCGTGATGCATGCTGTCGGGGTTAAATGAGCCGTCCGATCGCTTGTTGTTCCACAACAGCATCTTGCCGGTCGCCGGCTGAATGGTTTTGCCGACATTGGTGAAGCGTGTCGCCCCGCCGGCCTTGGGTTCGTTCAGATAAATCATTGCCGTCCATGTGCGATTGCCCGCGACGGAGCAGAATTTCTGAAAGTCCGGCCCGTCGGGCTCGAAATAATCGGTATGGGCCTTGAATTCCTGACCGACGTCATATCGTTGCCCCTGTATCGGTTCGCCAAAAACAGGGTCGATCCCCAACAATGCGGCAATGCGTCGGTCGATATCGATGACGAAGGGGTCATGCACGTCCAGATCGCATGTTTCGCTTGTACGGAAATAACTGTCGCCATTGGCATCTGCGATGGTTGAGGGGCGGCGGCGTTCGTCTATTCTGGCAATGAGAGCTTCGCATTCTTCCGGTGACAGAAACCCCTTCTTTTGAAACAGCGTCAAAGCGCGACTCGGA
>CAYGOH010000097.1:3871-7923 GCA_964351385.1 uncultured Sphingobium sp.
AACTCCTCGGACACTTCGCCGCGTTCGCCCGGACTGCACACCCGCGTGCGCCGCGACTGCTGCGGGGTTCGCATCGGCAGGGCCATGGAGCGGGGGACGATCTGTCATAGCGACTTTACTATGCCGATCATGGTGAGATGCAACTGTTCAGCGGCAATTGGCAAAGTGAAATATTTTCGTCATATAGCCGTCATCCAGCCGTAATGATCCGGCCTTAGCGCGGGCCCGCTTCTGAAGGAATGTGGACATTGAAACCGGCTTGGGCAAATATTGGGGGAAGGCTTCGGACCGGTGTTGTCCTGCGCGGGTGGCCGCGGCTGCTTGAGCTTTGCCTGATCGCTTTTTTAATGCTTCAAATCGTGCGGCTTGTCTGGGTCGCGGTGACGCCGGTGGGGCCGTTGGGCGACTGGCGCGGACGCGGTGTCGCCCTCCCGTCGGCGCAGATGCAAGCCAACCTCTTTCGCTCATTCGATGCGTTTTATCCGTCACCCGTGGCGGAAGCAGGCGCAGGCACGCAAAATGTCACATCGCTGCCGCTCAATCTGTTCGGCGTTCGCATCAACGAGGGGTCGGGCCTGGGCTCGGCGATCATTGGCGCAGAGGATGGGGTGCAGGGCAGCTATGCGGTCGGCGACGAGGTTCAGCCGGGCGTCACGCTGAAATCCGTACATTTCGACCATGTGGTGATCGAACGCGGCGGCATTGAGGAAACGATTTTTCTGGATCAGTCGGACCCTGTGACGCCTGTGGCCCCGGCGGATGCGCCGCGGCAGGGTGCAGTGGCATCGGGCGTGTCTCCCAAGTCATTGAAGGGTGTTGTGACGGCTGATTCGCTCAAGACCGGCATCGCGCTGGCGCCCAGGATGAGCGAGGGGCGGGTCACGGGCCTGCTCGTCACGCCAAGCGGCCCCGGATTTTATGCGGCGGGATTTCGCGACGGCGATGTCATAACGCAGGTCAACGGTCGCGCTGTCGGCTCTGCGAGTGATCTGGCGGCGCTGCAACAGGGGCTGGTTCCCGGAGCGCGCCTGAGTGTAATGGTTGAGCGCGGCGCGGATGTCGTGCCGATTGCCGTGATAGTGCAGGATAAAGGATGAAAAAGAAGCTGGTCAGGCTCACGAGCGCCCTCGCGCTGTGCTGCGCGCCTTTGGCTCTGCAGCCGGTGGTCGCGCAGCAGACGCTGAACGTACGCGATGCCGATATTCGCGCGTTCATTCAGGATGCGGCGCGTGTCACGGGGCGGACGTTCATCATCGACAATCGCGTGCAGGGCAAGGTGTCGGTGGTGACCGACAGGCCGTTGTCGCGATCCGAATATTTCGAGATTTTCCTGTCCACGTTGCGCGCCAATGGCCTCGTCGCCGTGCCTGCACCGGGCGGGGCCTATCGCATCCAGCCCGCCGATGGCGCGGCGGGGCAGCCGAGCAGCGTAGGGCGCGCCTATAACCGCAATCAGTTCGTGACCGAGATTTTCCGGTTGCAGTCGACCGATGCCGCCTCCGCGCTGGAGACGCTGCGGCCGCTGGTCAGCAAGGACGGATCGGTGACCGCCAATCGCGCAGGCAACAGCATCGTCGTCGCCGACTATGCCGATAATATCGCGCGCATCCGGCAGATATTGGGCCAGATCGATCGTGACAGCGCGGCGACCGAACTGGTTACGCTGAAAAATGCGGGCGCGCGTGAAATCGCGTCGTCGTTGCAGGCGCTGGTGGCGGGCGGCGAGGGTGGCATCAACGCCGCCAATGTCGTGCCGATCGACGCCAGCAACAGCATCGCCCTGCGTGGCCAGCCCGGCGCAGTGGCGCGGCTGGCGCAGATGGCGCGCGACCTCGACAAGCAGGCGGCGTCGGGCACGGAAATCCGCGTCTACTGGCTGGAGCACGCCGACGCGGAAAAGCTGATGCCGGTATTGCAGCAATTATTGGGGCAAAGCGCTGGCGCGACCGCTGTGGGGAGCGCCGAGGGCGGAGGCGATGGGGCCGCCAAGGCTGCGCTCGCGCCCGTCGCCGCGTCGTCATCACGCGGCGGCATCGCCACGCACGGCCCGGCCATCGTCACGCGGTATGAGGGGGCGAACGCGATCATCGTGGCCGCCAACAGCGATGTGCAGCGCATGATCGGGGAGACGGTCCGCCAACTGGACACCCGGCGCGAGCAGGTGCTGGTCGAGGCCATCATTGTCGAGATCAGCGATGCGGCGGCCAAGCAGCTGGGCGTGCAGTTCCTGCTGGGCAGCACCAAGACCGGCTTTGCCGCGACCAATTACAGCAACGCGCAGCCCAATATCCTGACGCTGGGCGGGGCTTATGCCGCAAATGAACTCGGAACGCGCACGACCACGGTGACGGCGCCCGACGGCACGGTGACGAAGACCACGGAGCGCGAGAACAGCCAGCTTGCGAGCACCCTGCAACAGGCGGCCGCGGATACGTTGCTGAATGCCAGCGGGGCGTTTGGCGGTGTCGCCTCCAACTGGGGCAAGAACGGCTTTTTCGGGGCGATCGTCAATGCGGTCAAATCCGATACCGACAGCAACATATTGTCGACGCCGTCGGTCATGACGCTCGACAATCAGGAAGCGTCGATCCTGGTCGGGCAAGAGGTGCCGGTGACCACCGGAGAGGCGCTGAGCCAGAATTTCGACAACCAGTTCCGCACGGTGCAGCGGCAGAATGTCGGCGTTCAGCTGGAGGTGCGACCGCAGATCAATGCGGGCGGCGCGATCAAGCTGTTCCTGCGGCAGGAGGTCAGCAGTATCGCTGGGCCGGTCAGCAATGACAGCAGCGACCTGATCATCAACAAGCGCGAAATCGAAACGACGGTCACGGTCGACGATGGCGAGATATTAGCGCTGGGCGGTCTGCTCGACGATAATGAGCGCAAGACTATTGAGCGCATTCCGCTGCTGTCCGATATTCCGGGCATTGGCGAGCTGTTCAAGTCGCGCAGCAAGAGCCGCACAAAAACGAACCTGATGGTCTTCATCCGGCCCACGATATTGCGCAGCAAGGAAGATGCCGCGCGACTGACGGCGCAGCGTTATGGCTATATTCGCGGACAACAGCTTTCGCGCAATCCCGACGCGGAGCCGAGCATCGATGAGCTGGTGCGCGAATATATGGGCGCGGTGCCGCCGGGATCGGTTGCCCCGCCGCAGCCGGAAGATCAGGTCTTGCCGGGTGGCGTGGAAACGCCGGTCGTCCGCGAATCGACCTCGGTCGTGCGTCCTGTCGAAATTCCCCCGAGCGGGTCGGAATAATGAGCGGCGAGGGGGATCTGGACAATCTGTCGACAGGCGGCGAGGCGGACCTTCCGCCGATGGCGCCGGTGCCGCCGCCGCGCGCGGTCGATATCCCCTATGGCTATGCGCGCGCGCATGGCGTCGTATTGATTGGCGCGGACGACAATGGACGGTCGCGCGTCGCGTTTCGCGAAGGCGGCGACCCGGTCGCGCTGCTGGAGGTGCGACGGCATCTGGCCGACAGTTTCGACGTGGTGTTTGTCGATGCGCCGACCTTCGACAGGCATCTGTCCGATCATTATGCGATGGACGGCAGCGCCGCGGCGATGGCGGGGTCGATGCAGGTGGGCGAGGATGATCTTGACCTGATCGCCGGGAATATCCCGACGGCCGAGGACCTGCTCGACAGCGCGGACGATGCGCCTGCGATCCGCCTGATCAACGGCATCATTGCCGAAGCCGCGCGGCAGGGCGTGTCCGATATTCACATCGAGCCCTATGAGACCGGCCTGATCGTGCGCATGCGCATCGACGGCGTGTTGCGCGAAACGCTGCGCATGCCGCCGCATGTCGCGCCGGTGCTGGTCAGCCGCATCAAGGTGATGGCGCGGCTCGATATCGCCGAGCGGCGCGTGCCGCAGGATGGCCGCATCGGCCTGACACTGGGCGGGAAGCTGCTCGACGTGCGTGTTTCGACCTTGCCGAGCCGGGCGGGTGAGCGCGTGGTGCTGCGCATTCTCGACAAGGAAAATGCGGGCATGTCGCTCGATGTGCTGGGCATGAGCGGGCAGGCCGACGAGATTTTCCG
>CAYGOH010000098.1:0-3316 GCA_964351385.1 uncultured Sphingobium sp.
GCGCGCGATCGAGCCGACAAGGCCTTCGTCGAGCGTCATGCGGGTTACGTGAACCGCCTCCTGCTTCAGACCGCGGGTGGCGAACAATTCCAGCACGCCTTCGCGCAGCAGATAGATGGAGCAAACGTCGCTCGACAGCGACTCGCCGATGATTTCGACGACCTTGTTGAGCTTCGCCTGCGCACCGGTACGCGAAGCCATCACCTCATGCAGGCGATTGAGAATCTGGCGTGCGGCGGCAACAGGCGTGTCAGGCATGGCCAATCGCTATCAGAAAGCGGACGGCCTTGCCAATCACGTTGTGGACAAAATGGACTTTATCGCGTGAGCGCCGCTTCGGCCTGAGCGACAAGCTTGGCGATGATATCGCGCACTGGCTCCTCGCTTGTCACCATACCGACCGACTGCCCGGCCATCAACGAACCGTTCTCGACATCGCCGTCGATCACTGCGCGGCGCAACGCGCCCGCCCAATAATGCTCGATCTCAAGCTGCGCGGCGGCCATGTCGACCTTGCCGTCGTCCAGCATCTGCGCGACCTCGCGCTGTTTGGCGGTAAAGGCTTCGGTCCCCGCATTCTTCAGCGCGCGCACCGGGATGACCGGCAGGCGCGCATCGATCTGTACGCTGGCGACGGCGTCGCGGGCATTGGCGCGCAGGAACGCCTTCTTGAAATTGGGGTGCGCGATGCTTTCGGTCGCGCAGACGAAGCGCGTGCCGAGCTGGACGCCCGAGGCGCCCATTTCCAGATAGGACGCAATAGCCTCGCCACGCGCAATGCCACCCGCAACGAAGATCGGCAGCTCGCCCGCGAGTTCCGGCAGGATTTCCTGCGCCAGCACGCTGGTCGCCACGGGGCCGATATGGCCGCCCGCTTCATTGCCCTCGATAATCAGCGCATCCACACCGGAACGGACCAGTTTCTTGGCGAGCGCCATGGCCGGGGCGAAACAGATCACCTTCGCACCGCTGCCCTTGATCGCCTCGATGCTGCCCTTGGGCGGCAATCCCCCTGCCAGCACGACATGGCCGATCTGATGCTTCGCGCACCCGCCCATCAGGGCCATCCACCGCGCGTGCATGGTTATCAGGTTCACGCCCAAAGGCCTGTCGGCCAGCGCCTTCGTCGCCGCGATCTCGGTGTCGAGCAACTCAGGCGTCATCGCACCGCAGGCAATCAGGCCGAAGCCGCCCGCATTGCTGACCGCAGAGACGAGATTGCGCTCCGACACCCAGCTCATCGCGCCGCACAGGATCGCGACGTCGCAGCCGAGCAACGCGGTGCCTCGCGCCATCAGCCCGCCAAGCGTGCCGCTCAAGCTGTGGCCTCCGCATCGAGGCCGTAGGCGGTGTGAAGCACGCGAACGGCGAGTTCGGTCTCATCCTCGTCGATCAGCACGGAAACCTTGATCTCGCTGGTCGAGATAGCCTCGATATTGATACCGCGATCAGCCAGTGTCTTGAACATGGTGGCCGCGATACCGGCATGGCTGCGCATGCCGACGCCGACGACGCTGATCTTCGCGACCTGATCATCGGTGATCAGACGGCGAAACCCGATTACATCCTTCTGCGCCTCCAATATGTCGACGCTGCGTGCGAGGTCGGCGCGCGGGACGGTAAAGGTCACGTCAGTTTCCTCACGGTCCTTGCTGTCATTCTGGATAATCATGTCGACGTTGATCGCCGCGTCGGCAAGCGGCCCGAAAATGCCTGCCACCGCGCCCGGCCTGTCGGGAACCCGCGTAACAATGATTTTCGCTTCATTCTTGTCATGAGCGATACCAGTGATGAGCTGACGTTCCATGTCGCTTCCTTCTATTTCCTCTTCGCCGACGATCAGGGTGCCTGGAATTTCTTCCTGCGTCGGATCATCAAATGAACTGAGCACCTGTACCCGGACATTCTCTTTCATCGCCAGAGCGACGGAGCGGGTCTGAAGCACCTTCGAACCGACCGACGCCAGTTCCAGCATCTCCTCATAGGTGACCATCTGCAACTTGCGCGCGCGCGAAACGATGCGCGGGTCGGTCGTGTAGACGCCATCGACATCGGTGTAGATATCGCAACGGTCAGCCTTTACCGCGGCGGCCACCGCGACGGCGGACGTATCCGAACCGCCGCGCCCCAGCGTTGCGATGCGGCCATTGTCCATCATGCCCTGAAATCCGGGGATCACGGCGACCTGCCCCGACGACATCGCTTCGACCAGCGCGCCGGTTTCGAAATCGTCGATCCGCGCCTTGGCATGCGCCTCGACCGTGCGGATGGGGAGCTGCCAGCCAAGCCAGCTGCGCGCGTCAACGCCCATGGCCTTCAACGTCATCGCCAAAAGACCGCTCGTCACCTGCTCACCGCTGGCAACGACAACGTCATATTCGGCCGGGTCGTAAAGCGGGCTCGCTTCCTTGCAGAAATTCACGAGCCGGTCGGTTTCGCCCGCCATGGCGGAAACGACGACCGCAACCTCATTGCCTTGTTCGACAACATGTTTGACGCGGGCTGCGACATTGCGAATTCGCTCCATCCCCGCCATCGAGGTTCCGCCGAATTTCATGACTATACGCGACATATTTGCTGCCAAACATTTGTTTCGATAGAAGGACCGTCAGGCGGGTGCCCGAACCGGAAAGCCGCGCCGCTATAGTGACCGGGGACGAATATGGCAAGCGAGGCAATGACAACGATTAACCCGGCCGAAGCGCAGCATTTCGGCGCGCTGGCGAAGGATTGGTGGGACCCGAAGGGTAGCAGCGCGATGCTGCACAAGCTCAACCCGCCGCGCCTTCGGTACATTCGCGGTGGCATCAATGCGCATTGGCACGTCGCCGTAAATTCACTGCACCCGCTTGCCGGCAAAACGGCTCTGGATGTGGGCTGCGGCGCGGGTTTGCTGTGCGAACCGCTGGCCCGGCTGGGTGCCGCTGTCACCGGAATCGACGCTGCCCCGGAAAATATCGACGCGGCAAGAGAGCATGCAGAGAAACAGGGCCTGACGATCGACTATCGCGCAACCGGCATCGAATCGTTGGAGGGACCGGCGCACTATGATCTTGTCACATCTATGGAGGTGATTGAGCATGTCACCGATCCCGCCGCCTTCGTCCAGGGCTTGGCAAGGGCGCTCGCGCCCGGCGGCCTGATGATCCTTTCGACGCCGAACCGCACTGCCCTTTCCCGCCTCGCGATGATCGATGTCGGCGAAGGGCTGGGCATGATCCCGAAGGGCACGCATGACTGGAGCAAGTTCCTGACGCCCGACGAGATCGAAACGCTACTCGCCGATTGCGGGCTGAAGGTGGTTGACCGGCAAGGC
>CAYGOH010000098.1:3326-6300 GCA_964351385.1 uncultured Sphingobium sp.
ACGGATTCGTCCTGAGCGGCAAAACCGAGCTGAACTACATTCTGACTGTCCGGCACCAATAGGCTGGTTCAGGCATATAGTCCGACCAGCTGGCCGCTGGCGACCAGATTGATCGCTTCACGGTCGCCGACAAGGATGCGATCCGGCGTCATTTCCACGCGCTTGCCGCCGACCGTCGACAGCAAATGGATGATCGTCAGACAGTCATGCGCGGATATCTCGATTTCCGCGCGCGCTTCGCTGCTGGTGGACTGGATGACATAGCGCTGTCCAAGCCGCTCAAACGTCCAGCTATCGTCGGGCGGACACCAGAAATTCGCCTGAACGATCGGCACCGCCCTGCCCTTTGCATCCGAGAGATTGAGCGTGATCCGTGTCGCGCCGATGCTGCTGGTTGGCGGCGCGAATCCGATCGGCGCGGCGCCGCTGACCATAACGGGAATCGACGTGTCGCGGACCAGCGCCCTGCCACCAACACGGATGCGCGGGAGCTTGTCATGATAGGGCAAACGCGATTTATCGATCGGTCTCACCAGCAAAGCCCCATATTGGACTGATTCGAGCGGGGTGTTGCCGAGTGTCCGAATGCAGGCAGGGCACAGAAGAACTGCGGACGGCTTCATCCAGCCCGGCTCATCTTCTACGGGAAGTTCCGCGATCTGGTGAATGGTCGCCCCGCACCGGACGCATCCATAGCGGCTGCGGTGCAAAATCTGCGCGCGCACCATGTCCGGCAAATCTGCGGCGAGCAGAAGCTTGGGCTTGACCACGGCGGCACTATCTCCTCGACCCACAGCGGTCCGGCAAAACCGACCCGCTCCGTTTCAGCAGCCTCCAGCGATCCTCTTCGTTTTTTTGCAGTTGCGAAGGAGAATTCCAGCAAAACGAGGCCCGGTCAAGCGTTCCCGTGTGGCGCTCGCTCTACTATGGTCCTGAAATGGGAAAGCTTTGGTCAGGCTGCGTCGGCGCGACGTTCGGCATTGACCATGCCACGCGCCATTTGGCCGAGCCGTTCTGCCATCGCCTTGCCGAGAGCAGGGTCGATACCGGGCTGCATCGTGACAGCGCGCGTCATTGCATCGGCCCATTGATCGGCGACCTCTGGCGCAATCGCGATATTCCTGTGCAGCGACATCACGCATTGGCCCCTGTCGAACCATGCCTTCGGGCCACCCAGCCATGCGTCGAGAAACAGCGTCAAACCCTGCTGCACATCGCTCAGGTCTTCTGCGTGCAACGCGCGCAACTTCGCATAATGAGGGTCTTCGTCCATCAACGCATAGAAGCGCGCGACGATTTCCCTGACTGTCTGCCCGCCACCGAGCATTTCAAAAGGCGTTGTCGCTTCGGCCATGATCTACTCCCCTCACATTATGTGGGGAGAATGCCCATCCCTGCCGCGACGTCTTTGACCTTGATCAATGGCGGCACCCGATGGCCTCTTCAGTGGGCTGCGCCCCAGCTTTTGCCGGTGCCGATCTCCACAACGAGCGGAACGGAAATCTCGACGAGCGGGGCGGCGGCGTTTTCCATCACATCGCGGATGACACCGCTCGCCGCCTCGACATCTCCCTCAGGCACTTCGAACACCAGCTCGTCATGCACCTGCATCCTGACATTGGGCAGCCCGGCCTCAACCAATGCAGGCCCCATTCGCGCCATCGCGCGCTTGATGATGTCGGCGCTTGTGCCCTGTATCGGTGCGTTGATCGCCGCGCGCTCCGCCCCTTGCCGTTCATGCTGCACGCTCGCCTTGATGCGCGGGAACCAGGTCTTGCGCCCGAACAGCGTGCGCGTGAAGCCAGTGGCGCGCGCATTTTCGAGCGTGTCGTTGATATAAACGCCGATGCCGGGGAAGCGCTCAAAATAGCGGGAGATCATGTCCTGTGCTTCATCGGGCGTGATTTCGAGGCGCGATGCGAGGCCCCAGCGCGAAATGCCGTAGAGGATCGCGAAGTTGATCGTCTTGGCGCGGGCGCGGGTGTCGCGGTTGACCTCTCCGAACAGTTCCTGCGCGGTCGCGGCGTGAATATCCTCCCCGGCGAGAAACGCTTCCTTGAGCGCGGGGACATCGGCCATATGCGCGGCCAGCCGCAGCTCGATCTGGCTATAGTCGGCAGCGAGCAGGACATTGCCCTTTTCCGCAACGAAAGCATCGCGGATCTGCCGGCCCATTTCGGTGCGGATCGGAATATTCTGCAGGTTCGGGTCGGTCGATGACAAGCGACCGGTCTGCGCGCCGGTCAGGCTGTAGCTGGTGTGCACCCGCCCCGTCTCGACATTGATCTGCTCCTGCAGCGCGTCGGTATAGGTCGATTTGAGCTTTGAGAATTGCCGCCAGTCGAGCACCTTGCGCGCAATCTCTGCGCCGTCCGCGGCCAGCCTTTCGAGCACGGTCACGTCAGTCGAATAGGAACCGCTCTTGCCCTTCTTGCCACCCTTCAGGCCCATCTTGTCGAACAATATCTCGCCCAGCTGCTTGGGACTGCCGATGGTGAAGGGCTGGCCCGCAATTTCGTGGATCTCCCCTTCCAGCGCCGCGAGCCCTTCGCCGAATTCTCCCGACAAGCGCGAGAGATAGTCGCGATCGACCTTGATCCCGGCGCGCTCCATCTTCGCGATGACGGGCACCAGCGGCCGGTCGACCAGCTCATAGACGCGGGTGACACCTTCCTGATGCAGGCGCGGTTTCAATATCTGCCACAGGCGATAGGTCACCTCCGCATCCTGGGCGGCATAGGCGGTGGCCTTGTCGAGCGGAACCTCGGCGAAGCTGATCTGCTTCTTGCCGGTGCCCGCGACATCCTTGAACGCGATGCATTCATGGCCGAGATGCGCGCGCGCGGCCTCATCCATGCCGTGACCGCCCAGCCCCTTCCCTGCCTCAAGGTCGAACGAGAGCAGGATGGTGTCGTCGATGGGCTGGATCGCGATGCCGCCCAGCCCCGCTTGCAGCCCGGCGCGCTCCAGCACG
>CAYGOH010000098.1:6310-7912 GCA_964351385.1 uncultured Sphingobium sp.
GAGTTTCGCAAGCGCAAGCTTCGTGTCGAGTTGTTGCGGCTTTTCGGCAAACATGTCCGTGCCGCCATGGCCCAGCGGGATATAGCAGGCCCGGCCCGGCCCGGTGGACAGGCTGACCCCGACGAGCCGCGCCGATATCGCATCGAGCGCATCGGTTTCGGTATCGACCGCGACCACGCCGCCCGCCGTTGCTTCGTCGATCCAGCGGTCGAGCGCACCCTCATCGGTCACGGTTTCATATAGCGCATGGTCTATCGACGGCAGGTCGAGCGCCGCCGGTTCCTCCGCCGGTTGCGCGGCAGTCTGCGACGGGGCAGCGGCAGCGGCCTGCGCCCCGTCCGCGGCAGGAGACGCCGTGTTCAGGCGCGAGAGCAGCGAGTTAAAGCCCTGATCGCTGAGAAATTCGCGCAGCGGTTCGGGCGGTATTTCACCCAGCGCCAAATCGTCCAGCGCATCCGGCAACGGCACTTCGGAATGCAGCTCAACGAGCTGGCGCGACAGCCGGGCGAGCGCCTCATTCTCGATCAGCTTTTCCTTCATCTTGGAAGGCTTCATGTCCGGGATCGCTTCATAGACGCCGTCAAGCGAGCCATGTTCGGTGATCAGCTTGGCCGCCGTTTTCGCGCCGACCCCAGGCACGCCGGGCACATTGTCGACACTGTCCCCCATCAGCGCCAGCACATCGCCCAGCTTGTCGGGCGTGACACCGAATTTCTTCATCACATAATCGTCGGAGCGGCGCTCATTCTTCATCGTATCGAGCATGTCGACGCCCGGCTTGATGAGCTGCGCCAGGTCCTTGTCCGAGGACACAATCGTCACCTGCCAACCCTTTGCCACCGCCGCCTTCGTGTAGCTCGCGATGATATCGTCCGCCTCGAACCCCGCCTCCTCGATACAGGGCAGCGAGAAAGCGCGCGTCGCCTCGCGGATCAGCGGGAATTGAGGGATCAGATCCTCGGGCGGCGGCGGACGGTTCGCCTTGTACTGATCATAAAGATCGTTGCGGAAGGTCTTGCTCGATTTGTCGAGGATCACCGCCATGTGGGTCGGCCCGTCTGCCTCATGCAGGTCCTTCGCCAGCTTCCACAGCATCGTCGTGTAGCCGAACACAGCCCCGGCGGGCGTGCCGTGCCGGTTCGTCAGCGGCGGGAGTTGATGATAGGCGCGGAAGATGTAACTGCTTCCGTCGACCAGATAGAGGTGATTCTGTTCTGACATCTGCGCTGGATAGCAGCCGGTGCAATGCGAAGAAACAGATCAGCGCCTCTGTCGTTGGGATAATATGTTGCCAGGGACAAGACCGCACCGATGACAAGCTGGATCATGATCATCGGTGCCATCCTGATGGCCGTCATCACGCTCAACCCGAAACTGCTGCGCAACAGGATGTGGCGCGCCACGGTCACGCCGCTGGCGTCGATCATCGGTTCGGGTTTCCTGATTGCCGGGCCGGTACTGGCCGAAGCGACGGGACGCTATGCCTTTCTCGCGATAGCGGCCCTGTGTGCGCTCGGCTGGCTGTTTGGATCGGCGATCCGGTATAATATTCGCGTGGCGGAGCCGCTGATCGATCCGGACGGGTCGCCCTTATGGCTGGAG
>CAYGOH010000099.1:0-7896 GCA_964351385.1 uncultured Sphingobium sp.
GCAGCCCGCACCACACATCGATACGCTGAGCAGCGATCCGGACGCCGTCACAATATCGTCGAAGGTCATGGGCAAGAGCGATATTTCGCGCTCGATCGTGCAGTCGCGGACCTGCTGGGCCTTGCCGATCCCCGCAGGCGAGGATTTGAGGAGCTGGAAGATGCTGTTTCCGGCGGCAAGCGTTGCGGCATCGCTCTGGATTTGGGCGGGATTGCCGCGATAGCTGGTCTGGCCAACCCCGGGACTGGATGCGCAGGAGGTCGCCTGGGCGCCGACATAGTCGATCAAAGGGCCATTGACCTGCGCCTGTGCGACACCCACGCGCGGGTCGGCGGTGGTGAGCGCGCCGACCATGCCTCCGCCCAGATCCTTCAATATTGCGTCAAGATTGCCCCAGACAAGATTGGCGCCGCAGCTGTTGTTGACGCAATAGCAGCCGGCAAGCTCTGGCATCGCCACCTCACTGAGCTTCAGCGCCTTTGCGGTGTCGACATCCCATTTGAAATAATGGCACTCGTTCCAGGTTCCCGGCTGGCAGGCGATGATCCCATTGGCGCAGATGCCCGACACCGGCGCGGGAAGCGTGCCGGATATGTCGAAGCTGCCGTCGAAATCCCGGTCCTGCGATATCCGAACCGTTCCGATATCGCCGGTCGCCGACGGCTGGACCAGCACCTCGAGCAGGTTGACCGTCTTCTGGCAACTGATCGTGGGGGTGAAGCTCTTGCTGTTATCGACTGAGGTAATCGGCTGCCCGCTCATTCCGGGCGTCACATAATTCTGCAAAAGCGCGTCGCTCGACCCGGTCTTGGCCTGCGCGGCGGCAGCGGCCGAGCGCGCCCTGCTGTCCATCGTCTGCGCCTGAGTGACTTGGGACGCGCAGGTCCATATCAATGCCAGGCGGCAAACCCGCTTCATGGCCGTCCATCCCATCGCGAAAGCCCGACTGCGCGAGATCCGCGCTGAAGACGGAAAATTTCGCCCGATGGCGGGTGAGGCCGGTCCGACCGAAAGATTCTACAAATTGCCTGCCCGTCGAGGGTGGTCAGCGCGGCCGCCGCCACGACGCGGGCGAGGGGGGTATGCCATAGCCGCGGCGGGAGAGGGTCGGCCGCGCTGACCGGGGGCGAAGCGGCGTCGCGGGGGCTTGGCGATACCGCTCCATTTTCACGCCGCGGCAGGCAGCCAGACTGGCTGTGGCGGGCAGACCGGTTTGATTGCACCGCGGCCGTGAAAGGGATTCGAGGCGACCCGTCAGGGCGTGGAGATGCCGGCACAGCAGATCACCTTTTCAAAGAGCATGAATTGGGCATTGTCCTTGCCGGGCGCGTGCTTGGCCGAGGACCAGAGCGCGCCGGGACGTCCGACATTGACGCAGGAGACTGCTTGTCCTCGCCGTCGAGCGCGAAGCCCATATCGAACGGATTGAGGACGAGCCGCTCTTCGCCAACGTCGATATAGCGCCCTGAGCAAAGCGTACAGAGCTTGCGATAGCTGCCGCCGATGTCGATGATGCGGATGAGCGCGCCTTGCGCATAATATTGCTGGCAGAGATTGTTGAGGAGAAAACTCTTGCCGGCACCGCTTTCGGCGGAGACGATGAAATTATAATTGTTGATGCGCGGATCAAAGAGATCGAGCGTGATCAGCTGCCCCTTGCGCCCGGCATAGAGCAGCGCGGGCCGCCCGCCACCGCGGAAATCGGTCTGCACCGGCGCCATCAATACCGCGGCCTTGACGGGCATGCGAAAGTCGCGTTCGAGCATCTTCATCGTCCGCCCATCGGGATAGAGGCCGAAGGGCAGGCTCATCGGCAGCAATATGGGAAGAAGATAGCTTTCCTCCTGCATCATGAAGGGGAGGGGCTCGCTCTCCCAGAGCCGCTTGGCGCGTGCCGCCATTTCGCGGGCCTGCGCGCTGTCGCGCCCGAACACCCAGACGGTCGGGATCACGCGGACGAATTTGCTGTTTCCGGCTTCGTCGAGTACCCAGCTGATTTCCTCGATCTGCTTGCCGACCTCGACCGCGAAGCTGCCCGCCGCCTTCTGTGCCGAGAGGACCTGCGCGCGCTTGTGGATCTCGAAGGCCGAATGATCGAACAGGACATTTAGGGTGTAGAGAAAGGGACCGCCGATCTGGTCGCTGTCCTCGGCTGACCCGCGCATGCCTCCGGTCAGGCGGTTGGCGCGTTCGGCCGACAGGCGCCGTGCGGGCGACTTGGGCGTCAGGCAGCGCGCGACCTGGTTGCCGAGGAAGAGCTCGGGTCCGTCGAACAGGAGATCGGGACCAGCGTCGATGATCTGCCTGCGGATCGGCGGCGCTGCGCCGTGCACGTCGGGCTGGCTCGTAAATACGCCCGGCGCATCGGCAAAACTGCCCGAGGGCGATCTCACAAAGGCCGAGGCTTCGCGCCATATCGATGAACTTAAGGCCAAGCTCGGACGGGATTAGTCGGCTCCTGTTCGCTGGGCCGCCGACATGTTAGAAGAATTGCATGTGTAACCTGTATCGTGTCCGGACCAGTATCGCTGAAGTAGCCGCGCTCTTCGACGTCGAAGAGGTGGTCCAGACCAACGCGCCCGACGAAGTCTATCCGGGTACGGCCGGCATGGTCGTTCGCGAAGAAGCAGGCATACGCCGTCTCCAGTCCATGACCTGGGGCTTTCCGCTGCGACTGAAGTCGATGTCGCCGACGGCCAAGCCAAAGCCGGTCAACAATATCGCTGATCTGAGCAAGCCGATGTGGAAAGGTCTGGCGGCAAAGCCGCAATGGCGCTGCCTCATCCCGTTGACAGCGTTTGCGGAAGCCGAAGGGGCAAAAGGATCGAAGACCCGCACATGGTTCAGCGTGAAGGATCAGCCGATCTTCGCCTGGGCAGGTCTTTGGCGGGTGTCGGACGAATGGGGGCCTGTCTATTCCGGCGTCATGACGGACTGCAACGAAGCGATCCGTCCGGTGCATGATCGCATGCCGGTGCTGCTCCACGCCGATGAGTGGAGACAATGGCTTCACGGCAGTTTCGAGGATACTCTGTCGTTCCAGCAGCGCTGCTTCCCCGATGAACTGATCGAAATCGAGCGCACCAGCGAACTCTGGAGCAAGCGTGCGGTCAAGGTCGACAGACCAGACCTGTTGCTTTAAATGTAATCGCTATTTGGTGACCCGCATCGCTAACAAAGCGGTCGTCCACGGAGTTTAATCGGCTGTCTGGAACCTTCCATTCATTAAGGGACATTCGAGATATAAAATCGCCGATGGAAGCGCGACCGCTCCAACGCTCCCCGGACTCTTTTGGGCAGACACCCGCCCAGAAATATTCCAGACACAAATGGTGGGCATGGAAGTTCGACTTAGATCAAACTCTTCGGGTCTATTGATAAATTATATAACATTATCAAATACTTAACCATTATATGATACCCTTCTCCGTGCAGGGGACTGTAATGGAGAAATGCAATGACCACCATTAGTTCGACATCAATGATGCATCAGTCGCCACGCGCGATGATGGATGCACGAATTTCGGCTGCGACGTCGGCCGGTACTATCAGCGCAACGGATCAGACCGCTCTGTCAAGCGCTCTCGATGCAATCGATAGCAGCCTAGCAAGTGATCGCGCCGCTGGCACGAAGCCGTCAGGCGACATCAAGTCGCGCATCGACAGCCTGATCCAGCAGCAGGTCGATGCCGGCACCTTGACGGACGATCAGGCCGATGAACTCCAGTCCTTTTTTGCGGAAGGGCCGAACGGCACCTCTTCGATGGGAGGTCCTGGAGGACCGGGTGGTCCCGGCGGCCCGCCGCCACCTCCGCCGCCCAGCGACACGGAATCGTCGGAGAGCGACAACTCGATTGAGGCGAGCGACGCCACTACGCAAAAACTCGATACGCTCATCGCCTTTCTGACCAAGCTGCGCGAAAGTCTGTCCAGCTCACTCTATGGAACGGAGAGCACGAATAGCTCGTCCAGCGACAATACAGGTCTTGTGGTCAACGCCACGGCCTGAAAACAGATCGGCGCTGACTTCGCCCTTGCCAGTGCCATCGGCGCGGTATTGGTACATCCGATACCGCGCATCTTCATATTCTGATGACATGGTGTAAACATCGAGGTTCCAGCAGTGACCGATATTCCGCCGACGAAAGACATGAATGCACCCTTCCTCCTCATAGTCGATGATGACCGCAGCATTCGCGAACTGCTGTTGCGCAGCTTGTCGGCGCATGGTTATCGCGTACAGGCGGTACGCGACGTTCCGGGAATGGAAGCCATGCTCGGCAAGGAAAAGGCCGATCTGATCCTGCTGGATATCATGATGCCGGGTGAGGACGGCCTCTCCGCCTGCAGGAGGTTGATTGGACAGGATGGGCCGCCGGTCATATTCCTGAGCGCGCTTGGCGAGGAGGAAGACCGGATTGCCGGGTTGGAAATAGGGGCCGGCCATTATCTGCCCAAACCATGCAGCCCACGCGAAATACTGGCCACTGTCCGCGCCGCGTTGCGCCGCAGTGGCGGCGCGGAACCCGCCGAACGCAAGAGCTACGGGTTTCTGGGCTGGGCCGTCGACTTCAGCTCGCACGAGCTGCACGACCCCGATGGCGTTCTGATCGACTTGACGGATGGCGAGTTCGCCGTCCTCAAGGTGTTTGTCGAACGTCCACGACGCGTATTGTCTCGCGACAGCTTGCTCGAATATGCGCGCGGGGGCGACAGCGAAGCAATGGACCGGGCGATCGACGTGCAGGTCAGCCGGCTACGCCGCAAGCTGCGCGCGCGAGGAGACGAGTTCATTCGCACGATCCGCAACGAGGGCTATATGTTCGTACCGCTGGTGACGCGCCTGTGACGGGAAAACGGCTGATCCGCCTGCCCCTGTTTCTGCGCATTTTTGCCATGATGATGGCGACATTGCTGCTGGTGCAGGCGATGAACTTCGCTCTCGTGGTCCTGGTGCCACCGCCCCGCCCGGATGTGACGGATATCGACACGATAAGGAACGCGTTACGACAAGGGCGTGCTTTCGACGAGCGTATTGAAGTGGTCATGGGTCAGAAACCGGTACAGGACACACCACGTCCTCCGGGCGGCGGGATTCAGGTGATACTTGCCCGTAAACTCGGCATTTCCGAGCAGGATGTGCGCCTGCGTTTTGACGACCAGCTCGGACCTGGTTCAGATATGCATGCGCTGGGGTCGGGTGGTCCGCCTCCGCAGGGACACATGCCGCCGCCCGATCGCGAGGTTAGTGCGGCCTTGCTCGGCCACTTTGAGGTTTCCGCGAAAATCGGCGGTGAGTGGCGAACGGTGCGCTCCACTCGCGGCCTGATAACGCCATGGCGATGGCGGGCGCTACTCTGGCTCGCTACGGCTTTGGCCGTGCTGGCGCCGCTCGCCTGGTATATGGCGCGAATTGTGGCCCGCCCGATCGGGATTTTCGCCGATGCCGCCGAGCGGCTGGGGAAGGATATCAAGGCGCCCTCGCTGCCTTTGGACGGTCCGCCAGAGGTCGCCAATGCCGCCGCCGCGTTCAATCGCATGCAGTCGCGGCTCAACCGCTATGTCGAGGAGCGTGCCAACCTGATGGCGGCCATTGCTCATGATATGCGCACGCCGTTGATGCGGCTTGGGCTGCGGCTGGAAAATGCCCCGCCTGATCTTCGTGAAGCTTGCGAGCGGGACGTTCACGAGATGGAGCAGATGATTGCATCCGTCATGGCGTTCCTGCGCGACATCGAACGGCGCGAGCGCCAGCGGCTGGATCTGCGTTCGCTGGCCCAGAGCGTGACAGACACTCATGCGGATTTGGGAGGAGACGTGACTTTGGAGGAAGGCTCTCCCCTCGTGATTGAAGGTGACGCCACGGGCCTCAAATCGCTGCTTTCCAACCTGATCGGCAATGCGATCAAATATGCCGGCGGCGCACATGTTCGGATGGAATCGGACAGCGACGATGTCATCATCGAGGTAAGCGATAGCGGCCCCGGTATGCAGCCGGAGGATATCGCGCGGGCGTTCGAACCATTTTTCCGTGCGGAAAGGTCGCGCAATCGCGACACCGGTGGCGTCGGCATGGGGCTTGCGATCGTCAGGGGGGTGGCCCGCGCCCATGGTGGCGACGCGACTCTAGCCAACCGTCCGGAAGGAGGCTTGGTCGCGAGGGTTGTCCTCCCAGTTGCTCGTTGAACGAGTTGTGAGAGATGGCTCGCGCCGGGTCTTGCCTTTACAGGCCGGGACGATGCGGCGGGGGTGGAGGCGGACCAAAACCCGCCGGCCCATCGTGAGACAGCCGCATCACGGCCTCGAACCGCTCCCGTTGCTGCGCATTCAGGCTCTTGTAGAATGCGCTCAGCGTAGCGATCCGTTCCTGCTCCGCCTTGGCGCGTTCTGCCGACAGTCTTTCCATCTCCGCTAGCTGTTCCGCGAACGGCCTGTCGACGGGCGGCGCGGGAGGCCCCGCTTCCGGGCCTTCCGGTCTTGCGGGCGGCATGCTTGTGCGCAGCATGGCCTCCAGCAGCGGACGCTGGCCCGGCGTTAGGCCGATAAGCAGAAACAGATCATCGGCCTTTTTCTCCAGCATGGCAGCGTTAACCGGAGGCGGTCCATCATGCGGCTTCATCGGCAATCCAGTTGGTTGGGCAACAGCTGAACCGGTGCTCACGAGCATCAACAATATGGCGGTACGAAAGGCCTTGGGCATAAAATCTCCTGATGAAAATGGAAGCCAATGCCGGAATGCACGGCAATCCAGAGTTGGTTGAGATTCGGCCGCATGAAGCGGGAAGCCTGTGCTGTCGGGCTGAGGCGCTGCACTGCAAGGGACCGAGTGAGCGCCGGAATATCAGGCATGGAAAGCTGTCATGGACCGAATCTCAATAAACCCTGGAAAATATCAGCCCATGGTTCCCGTCATGCGCCAGCGCCGAGTGAAGGATGACTTGACGAGCAGGTGACCGCATCGCGCGCAGCGGCACAGCGGCAGGTCGCCATATCCCGCAACCTTTATGCGGCGTCCCGGCACATGGGCGCCGCTGGCACAAAGTTCATTCCTGTCTCGCATGTCTATCTCCTTCGCCCTCCAAAAGAACGCTCAATTATGTCTGTAAAATTTCCGAACTGATTGAAATTCAGCGAATTTTCAGGCGCCGTATCAGAAATATTGCAGACATAAATGGCTGGTCTGATCCGCTGATACATGCGTCGTCACGCGACCATGTTTCGCGCCACGAGGAGAGATTGAGAGACATGACCGACAAGATGCCCATTTCCGCAATGACAGCTTCTCACGATCATGATCTGGGCCTTGCCCATGATCTGGAGCAGCTTGATCGGATCAGGGTCGGGCGCCGCCGGGCGCTTTTTCTTCTGGGAGGAGCGGGTGGTTCCGCCCTTCTCGTCGGATGCGGCGGCGGTGGGGGGAGCGGCGACACGTCAAGCAGTGTAACCATTTCGACGCCGACGCCCAGCCCTACACCGACTCCAACGCCAACCCCTACTCCGACATCGTCGGGCACATGCACGGTCCCGGCCACGGAAACCAACGGCCCCTATCCGGCCGACGGCACGAACACGGCATCGGGTGTCACGTCAAATGCGCTCACTTACAGTGGGATCACGCGATCGGACATCCGATCGAGCTTCGCCGGATCATCGACCACCATCGCCACCGGCATTCCGGTAGAACTGACCATTACCGTCGTCGACGCAAACAACAGCTGCGCACCGCTCGTCGGCTATGCCGTCTATGCCTGGCATTGCGACAAGGATGGGCATTATTCGCTCTACGATCTTCCCAACGAAAGCTATCTGCGCGGCGTTCAGATTACCGATGCCAATGGCCAGGTGACGTTCACGACGATTTTCCCCGGCTGCTATTCAGGGCGATATCCGCATATC
>CAYGOH010000100.1:0-7768 GCA_964351385.1 uncultured Sphingobium sp.
GGATCGCATCGAGCGTCTCGGTGAGCAGCGCATGATCCTCCCATTTCTGTCCGCCCGAGAAGATCACCACCGGGCCTTCCGGATTATGCGTTTCGGCCCAGCGCCGGTTGCGCGCGGCGAGAAAATCCCTGGCGGCAATCACCGAGGCGGTGCGTTTGGCCGATACCAGCGAGCCGCGCGGCGAGGACCATGGCCTGCCGGTTTCGGCGTGGAAGGTGGAGGCGGCGTGATCGCGCATGCAGGCGAGCTTCGAGATCCTCCCTCGCAATATCGAAGCTCTCGTGCATGTCTTCGAGCGCGGCATCGATGTCCTGCAACTGGACACCGGTTGTGGGCATTGGAAACGGAGCGATAAGCCGGTGGGGATAGCTGTGGCCGGACATCCGGTGAAACAGCATCGCCGCTACGACCAGAGTGATCGAATTCAGCCCTATGGGCACGAAAGCGAACATATAGCCGGCAATGTGAATGTTCTGACTTCCGATCACGGCGGTCAGCGCGGCCGCTCCACCTGGTGGATGGAGGCAGCGCAGCATCGACATCGCCAATATCGCCGCCCCCACCGCTACACCGGCGGCGATCGTCAAATTGGGAATCGCCTGGAAGACGGCCACGCCAATCAGCGTAGAAATGATGTTGCCTCCAATTACGGGCCATGGCTGCGCCAGAGGGCTCGAAGGCACGGCGAAAACCAGAACCGCCGACGCGCCAAGTGGCGCAACGATGATCGGGAGATCCGCGATCTCGTGCGGAATGCTCGCGCAAACCATCACAGTCACTATGATACCGAGTACTGCGCCGATGCATGCAACAATTCGATCTTTGCGGTGCGCGCCTGCTAGAATGGGCTTGAAAAACTTCACGTATGAATGGTCCAGATTCTATCGGTGCTGCCCGGAAGGGCGAAACAAACGCTGATTGGGATTGTGAAAGGTGCCTGTGGGGCGCGGTTCGATCCGGTTCGAGGCTCAGAACAGGCCGTGGCTGCCCGCGACAGCGCCAAGTACCGTGACTACCGCGATCAGCAGCAGAATGCGGTGCAGCCGCTCCATGCGCCTGAAGTCCTTTGCCGGGTCAGACGAATTCTGCATGCGCCGGTGGAGAAACAGCGGCTCGACCAAAAACAGCATGGCGGAAAAGATCGCCCACAACCCGATCATCGCATGCATCCACCAGAACTGCGGATAGGTAAACCGATCCCACATTTGCGCGCGATGGATCATCCAGAAGCCGCTGGCACCGGCGAGTACAACCCAGACCCGGGCTTGCGGCGCAAAGCGCCCCTCGATCCGGTGGAATGCGGTAAGCCTGTCATCCGGGGCGGTTGAGCCGCGAATGGACGGCATCACCACAAGCGTAACGAACGCCACACCTCCGATCCAGAAGAGGACCGAAAGAATGTGTATGGCGCGTGCTATGATGATGTCGTCCATCTGCCTCTCCTTCAGGCGGCGAGCAGTTCGTCGGCAGGGCCGAAGAATTCGTAGTGGATGCGGTCAGACGGGACGCCCGCGAGCGACAGGGTGGAAACGGCGTGGCGCAGGAACGGCCGCGGTCCGCAGATATAATAATTTGCCTCGGCAACAGGTGTGTTGGCGGCAAGCCACTCGTCAGTGATGATGCCGGCCTTGTCATAGTCCCGGCCTTCCACTTCATCGGCCAGCGGGGTCTGATGGAAGTCGGTCACCTGAACCGCTCTGCCTTTTGCTGCAAGGTCGCGAATATGATCGCGCATCGCATGGGTGTCGCGATTGTGGGTGCCATGGACATAGTGAACGGGCGCATCAGCCTCGGCTTTGACCAGCGCTTCCAGCATCGCGACCAATGGGGTGAGGCCGACGCCTCCGGACAGTAGCACGACCGGCCTCTCGGCATGTTCACCGAGGAAGAATTCGCCGGCAGGCGCCGTGACTTTCAGAATGGTTCCGGGATTCGCCTCGTCATGCAGCCACCCCGAGGCTAGGCCTTGCGGTTCACGCTTGACCGAGATGCGGTAGCTCTCGCCATTCGGCGCGGAGGAGATCGAGTAGTTGCGCTTGACCGGAGGATGCCCGGGTATCTCGAACCAGAAGGTCAGATACTGTCCGGGCTTGTAATCCATGACCGGCCCACCATCGGCGGGGCGCAGGACAAAGGAATTGATTACGCTGCTTTCACGAATGACCTCATCCACGCGGAAGTCGCGCCAGCCATTCCAGCCACCGGCCGTTTCCTTCTGTTCAGTATAGATGCGGTCCTCGCGTGCGATCAGAATGTTGGCGAGGAACCAATAGGCTTCGCCCCAGGCTTTCAGAATTTCGTCCGTCACGGCATCGCCGAGCACGGCCTTGATCGCACCGAGCAGCGCTTCGCCAACATAGGGATAGTGTTCGGGGAGGATCTGCAAGCCGACATGCTTCTGCGCGATCCGCTCGACCGCAGGCGCCAGCGCGCCGAGATTGTCGATATTACTGGCATAAGCGAGGATCGCACCCGTCAGCGCGCGCGGCTGCGAACCGGCATCCCCATGATGTGACTGGTTGAACAGATCGCGGATTTCCGGGTTCTGGAACATGCGCGAATACATCTCATGCACAATGTCGAGGCCATGGGCTTCGAGGGCCGGAACGGTCGCCTTGACGAGCGCAATGGTGTGATCGCTGAGAGGCTGCGACATCGAAATCTCCTGTGATGAATGGGAAGTGGAAAGAAAATGCGCGGATCAGCCGTCAGGCGGCGGCTGATCGTAGAAATCGACCCGCATTTTCATCGACCTGAGCGGCGTCACGAAATGCGGCTGTTGCGGAAGGATCAGCCCTGGCGTGTCGGGCGTCAGCACGACTTCCGAGGGCGGATCGAGATAGGTTAGCCTGAGTTCGCCCTCGATGACCCGGATCAGTCCCCACACCCCTGCCTTGGTATCGTGGCGGGCGCGCAAGGCAGCCGGAAGCGTATCCTGGTCAAAAACCGGCGTGGACCGATAGGGGCGGATATCAGTCATTGTCATGCGACCCGGCGGGCATCGCCAGCGTCAGGCCTACGATCCAGACGAAAGAACATGGCGAGTTGCAGGCTTTCGGCGATGCGGGCCGCCTTGGCCTGGAGAGCGAGAGCCGCGTCCGGCTCCATCAGTTCCTCGGTGGTCTGCTTCCACAGGTCCAGCCAGCGATCGAACAGTTCGGGCGTGATCTTGTCCTTGTGCTTCATATGCGCGGGAACAGGCTGTCCCTTGTATAGCCCGCTGGTGAGCACGACGGACGACCAGAAAGCGGTCAGCTTTCCGAGATGGTGGGACCAGTCATCAATGGCATCATTGAAGATCGGACCAAGTTCGGCGTCCGCGCGAACCCGTGCGTAGAACGCTTCTACCAGCGCTTCCAATCCTGCATAGTCCAGTTTCAATCCGGCCATTACCGCGACTCCAAATCATGTATCATGAATGCATCTATACCGATGCAGAAAAACATGCAATGATTATACATCTTTTAGTCAGGCGAGGATTTAGGCCATGCGCCTCACGCGCTACACCGATTATGCGATGCGCGTGCTGCTCTATCTGGGGCGGCAGCCCGGCCGGCTATGCTCGATCGCCGAGATCGCACAAGCCTATGCCATCTCGCAAAACCACCTGATGAAGATCGTCAACGACCTGGTGAATACCGGCTATCTGGAAAGCGTGCGCGGGCGCAATGGCGGCATTCGGCTCGCGCGCCCCGCCGAAGAGATCAACATCGGCGCGCTGATCCGTCACACCGAGGACGATTTCGATCTCGTCGAATGCGGGTCATGTCTGATCGCGCCCGCCTGCGGCCTGACGAGTGTGCTGGACGAGGCGCTGCGGGGCTTCCTCACCATCCTCGACGGCTATTCGCTTGCTGATGTGCTGGCAAGACGCGGAGATTTTGCACATCTGCTCAATCCCATATCCGACAATCCAAGGCCAGCTCGCCCTGCAAACTAAGCATAGAGCGAGGCCGATTAAACAAAACGGTTCCTGAAGCAAGGCGGACAAGCAGAAGGTTTGGAAACGGATGGAACCAGCGACAGCTAAGTTCATGAACGACTGGCAGCTTCCGATGAGCTGAATTGAAACGTGGAATGACGGCAATGTTGGCGATAGCCCAGGAGAGCACGCACGATGCCAGCGATGCAAAATGTAGCAAACTTCCTCAGTTTCGATCCGGAGACCTGACATTGAGCATTTGATTGGGTCTAAAGAGTGTGGGGTAGCTATGGTGTCCGCCGCCGTGTGAGCGTCTTCCTGATCTGCTGGCCTAATCTTCTATTTTGCATCCAACCCCAAATCGCGGTTCCAAATACGTAGAAGAAAAAGGGCACAAAGAAAATAAGCGCATAAAACATCAGCGCCTCGGTCCAGTCCATGATTGCCTGACCGCCAAGTGTCACATCCGGCAATCCCATAAAATCAAGACGGACTGGTTCAGCGGGTATCGATGGATTGGCATCCGGATCGCCCGCGGCGGTTTCGCCGATCCAGTAGATCATCTGGCCCGCGCCGAACACGCCCGTACCGCCCAGCAGAATATTGAGCTGCATGTCGCGCCGCGCTGCGGCTTTGTCCGCATCGGCCTGATGGCGACGCTGCAGATCGCTCGCATGATCTTCCAGGCTGGCAACGGCCAGCGCGAGCGCTTCCTTCTTCCGCTGTGTCCCGCGCAACTCCTCCAGCCGCGTAAAAACGTCGCGTTCCGTATCGTAACGAAAGGGGTTCGAATAACGAAAGCGCTCATATTCGCGATATTCGGCGAGCTTTACCTGATTGATGGCCATTTCCGCCTTGTCGAAAATGTCGTTGCCATCGAGCTTTTCACTGTCGTCGAGGGCCACCGCCGCAGCACTCAGCGGCACGCGCTGCTCCTCGCCGGCGACCAGCCATTCGATGCGCTCGATCCGTGCCATGCTCTTTGCTTCGTGTTCACGTGCAAGATATTCGTTGTGCAGTGCCAGAACGTGGATCAGAAAGGCATAGGGGCAGGTTCCGATATAGTCATTGCCTGTCTCCAGACTGCGGCTTTTGGGTAAATACGTCACCATTGCCCGGTGATTGGCATAACGGACGAAGAAGCGCTCGTCGGACTGTTCATCGCTGTCGGGATAGATGGGGTCGATGCTGTCCAGAATTTCCGACGTATCCTGGTTCATGAAATCGATGATATTCTGGTTGAACCCTGCGAGGAACAGATAGTCGAGGCAATCGATACGTTGAGGCTCGAACGCCGGAATGCGCAGGTGCAATGGCGCAGGCAGGCTCTCGCCAGACTCCCCGGCGGTGCGTTCGACCCCATCTATGCGGATCGCAGCAGCGAGTTCCTCGACGTTTCGAAAAGTGCCGCCGCCAGACTTCTGGAGTATAGGCGCGGGCCCTTTGATCCACTCGGCATAGTGGGGCTGCGTGGTCACCCAGTTCCAAAAATCCTCTTTTAGCCGGACAATACCGTCTCCGGCTTCCGCCGCAGCGACCCTTTCTTCCAGTTTTCGCTGATAGGGCAAATAGCACCGCTCCTGCACCATCAGCTTGCGCGCAGCGCTTTCACCCGTCGCCGGATCGAGCGGCATCAATCGCTTGAAAAACCGCTCGTCATGCAGCAGGAACATGAAGCGCGACTTGGGCACTGTCAGTCCCGGCACCTCGATGAATGGCACCTCGTCAATAAGGTGAGCAGCCAGATCGGTAGCGGGCTGTGTCCCTGTCTCTGCAGCGAGCTTGTTGAACAGCCGCTCGGCATCTTCAATCATCCGCCGTTTTACAAAAGGCCAGAAACGGTCCGTGATGTTTTCGGCGCTTGTCACCGTCAGTTGATCCAGCGGCGCGATCCCAAGATTTTCATCGAAGACAGAAGCTGTCTGGCCGGGCTTCCAATGCTCGCCGAGCTCAAACTCCTTGGGTGCGGCAAGTTTTTGTAGCAGCGACAGGAAATAGAAAGTCGCGGGGTCATAACCTGCCATGTCCCCATCCGCATGGAGCGAAGCATAATGATGGCTGAAGCCCAGGTGATAGCTGAGGGCGCCGTTATTATGTGCCAACCAAAAGCGACGAAAACGCACGGCACGACCATCGCCGAGCCCCGATGGCGCCGCATCATAAGTGACGCCTTCGGTTGCCCACTGAACGGATGCAGGAGGAGTGAATATCAATCTCTCATGCGCGCGTATCGCCTTTTCTGCGGCCTTGCGCCGTACCCTGTAATCTGCACCAGGCGGCAGGTCAGGCGGGTCGACAGCAGCGAGCAAATGTTCCTGTACCTCGCCCAATATCTCACGGTCGGCGATGTCGTTGAAAAGAGGGTCAATCGCGTTGCGCAGCAACACCGAGGGCAGATGCCCTGCTTGCACGGCACCGAACTGCTCGTGGCGTACTCGCTGACCCGCTTGTCCAGCGGCTGCGGCAACTCGGCTGGGATCGATATAGAGCGACAGCGTCCAGTAAAGCGTACCGGGCCGGGCAGTCTCATAGCTCTGTGTCTCCGACCAATCCCCCCGACTTGCCATGCCCTCTAACCTTCCTTGCCTGCCGCCGCGGCCAGCGCGCAAAAACTCTCGAACCCGGCAACTTCTCGACCGCTCCGCAACCAGGCGAGCGCGGGTTCGATAGCCAATAGCGGAACCGGTGCCGTTCGCTTCGCCAGTGCCTCGATCTGCATACTCGCGATTCCACCCGGCACGTCGGTTGCGCCCTTCAGCACCGAAATGCCGAAAAAGCTTTGCAGATGGTCATGCAGCAATCCGGCATCAACACTATGTCCTGGATAATCCACAGCGGCATAGATCAGGCCGTCATCCGCCTGCTGCCCCGCCGAGAGTGCGGGCTGGATATATGGGAAATCGAGCACGCGCGTACCCACGCGTGCCCAGATCGCGAGCCGGTCTATCTGATCCGTTCCCGAATGTGCGGTATCGGCGGCATATTCGTCCGCCGTTAGCCGCAGCGGATCATTCTGTTCTATGAAGATTGCAGGTGGCAGGCCTTCACAATCGAGACCCAGCGCTGCCAATGCCAGCTCGCGCACCGCACCCAGTATGAGGCGCAACAGGCCTTTGCCTCGCGCCGCCTGATCGACATAGACATAGTTGAGCGCTATCGTCGCCGGGGGTAGTTTGGCGCCACGGTTAATCGCGGTGGCCAGGAAATTTGCGCCTCCAAGAAGCTCTCCATCAGCATTCTCAAAAATCGCAACAACTTCCGAATGGGTACGCCCGAATGCATGGCGATGGCTGGCATTGAGAGCCAGGCACGCCCGGAAACCATCCAACTCTTCGCGCTCATCGGGTAGGATGAAGGCGCGGTCATATCCGGCGAAGAAGCGCGACAATATAGGTGATGTCGGATCATCGGACGCGATGACGCTGACATCGCCCGCCAGGCGCAGCTCGATCATGTGATTTTTCATTGTAGCGGTCACGCCGATCCTTGCCATACGCTCCCTGCAATCGCAAGACGCCGAACGAGACGATTTTCATCCGTTGGCCAGATCCAAACGTTGCTGGATCGATTTGCTGAATGAACGGAAGGTTATCAGGAGAAAAAAGATGCTCTGGAACTTCCGCTATGTCGGCGGATCATGTCGCTATCGCGATCGTCGAAGTGGCGGTGTAGCCATTTGTCACATCTCCCGACATCGTCAGAGTCATGACCGCCATCTGCGCGGACGTGTTGTCGCTGAATATGCCGTCCGTGGAGAGGGAAACATTGCTGAATCGAGACGCGCTGGTCGAATAGGCGGACGTCGCATACACTTCGCTGCATTGGGCCGCTGGCATGGCGAACTGC
>CAYGOH010000101.1:0-7348 GCA_964351385.1 uncultured Sphingobium sp.
CCTCGACCGTTAGGACGGAACCCTGCGCGCCAACAATACGGACGGCTGCGCCCGCTTCCAGATCGGGGCCGGCGCAATCCCATATACTATCGCCCACACGTACACGCCCGCGCCCATGTTGGATCGGCTCTGCCAATGTCGCCGTTTCGCCGATCAGCCGCGCGACCCGGTCGTTCAGCAGTGGATCCTGAGAGGCCACCGGGCTGTCCGCATACCAGCGCCGCCCGAGCCATACCGACCCAAGGCACAAAAGTGCGAATATCACGAACTGAACGGCGAGCGGGAGGGGGAGCAGCATCGCCAGCACACCGGTTATGGCTGCCGCCGCCGCGATCCAGATAAGAAATACGCCCGGCGTGACGATCTCACCGATACCGAACAGCACGGCGAGCATCAGCCACCACCAAGGGTTTTCTACGAGTTGCTCGATCATCGTTACTGCCCCTCAAACGGACCGCGCCGGGTCGGCGGTACGGTCGGGGTAGGGCGTGCGCCGCCATCGCCCGGCCCGGCGAGCGCCTCCTTGGCCAGTTCGCCGATGCCGCCCAATGTGCCGATAAGCTGCGTGGCCTCGACCGGAAACAATATCGTCTTGGCATTGGGCGAGGTTGCGAATTTCTCGACCGCGTCGACATATTTCTGTGCAACGAAATAGTTGATCGCCTGTGCATTGCCGCTCGCGATAGCCTCGGACACCATCTGCGTTGCTTTGGCCTCTGCTTCGGCCTCGCGCTCACGCGCTTCTGCGTCGCGGAAAGCGGCTTCCCGGCGGCCCTCGGCCTCAAGGATCTGCGACTGCTTCTCGCCCTCGGCCTTCAGGATTTCAGACTGACGTAAGCCCTCTGATTCTAAAATCAGCGCGCGTTTTTCACGCTCCGCCTTCATCTGCCGCGCCATCGCGTTGACGATGTCCGTCGGGGGACGGATATCCTTGATCTCGACGCGCGTGATCTTGATGCCCCATGCATTGGTGGCGTGATCGACAACCGAAAGCAGCCGCGCATTGATTTCATCGCGCTTCGACAGCGTTTCGTCCAGATCCATCGCGCCCATCACCGTGCGCAGGTTGGTCGTCGCCAATTGCATGATGGCGACGTAGAGCTCTGACACCTCATAGGCGGCCTTCGCGGCGTCGAGTACCTGAAAGAACACGATGCCGTCGACCGCGACCATCGCGTTGTCCTTGGTGATGATTTCCTGCCCCGGAATATCAACAACCTGCTCCATCATGTTGATTTTACGCCCAACGGCATAGAAAAATGCGGGGTAGAAGTTGAGGCCCGGACGCGCGACTTCAGTGAAGCGGCCAAAGCGCTCGATAGTATATTGATAGCCCTGCCGAACGATCTTGATGCTGGCGCCCAGATAGATCAGCACCAGAATGACCAGCAGAAATGCGACGCTCAAGCCCATGAACATTCTCCCCCAAGAGCGGATTGCCTCTTTCACTATGCCGCCAAATGGGGGAGGGGGGAAGGAAATTTGGTCATTTTTGGAAGGCACCCGGTTCATGCACCTTCAACACGCCCGATCCCTGCTGTTTCTGCCCGCGTCGAATGCGCGCGCGGTCGAAAAGGCGCGAAGCCTCGATTGCGATATGGTGATCCTCGATCTGGAAGATGCCGTACCCGACGATAGGAAGGAACAGGCGCGCGCGGCCCTTGAACCGGCTTTCTCCAGCGGATTTGGCGAGCGCATCGGCGCCGTCAGGCTCAATGCCGTCGACAGCGCGTATCATGCGGAGGATGTCGCGGCGCTACAGGGCGTGGCGACCGATATCGTCATACTTCCAAAGGTCGAGACGGCGGAGCAGGCCCAAGCGCTGTATCGGGCGCTCAACAAGCCCGTCATTGCCATGATCGAGTCACCGCTTGGCGTCGCGCATGCCCCGGCAATTGCAGGGACCGAAGGCGTTGCCGGCCTGTTTATGGGCAACAACGATCTGCGTCATGACCTGCGCATTCCGATGGATGCCGATCGGGCGGGGCTGATGCTGGCGATGCAGAGCGTCGTTCTGGCGGCGCGCCTGCACGGCAAAGCCGTATTCGATGGCGTATATAACCGCCTTGACGATGCCGAGGGCTTTGAGGGCGAATGTAGGGAAGGGCGGGCGCTTGGCTTTGACGGCAAGACGCTGATCCACCCCAACCAGGTTGCCCCGGCCAATGCGATTTTTGGCCCGTCAGAAGCGGAACTGGTCGACGCGCGCGCGCTGATAAGCGCGGCAACCGGCGGAGCAGAGCGGTTTGACGGCAAGATGATCGAAGCGATGCATGTGGCCCAGGCCAAGGCGCTGCTGGTGCGTGCGGGCGAATTGTGAATTTTGTTTGCGCGGCACTAGCCCAAATTCGGTGAAATGATTACATGGGCGGCCACGAATCTGCCCCCAGCTTAACAAGAAAGTGGCTCCCCATGGATATCCGCCTCGGCCTAACCTTTGACGACGTGCTGCTTCAGCCGGCAGAATCCGATGTTATGCCGAGCCAGACCGACACGAGCACGCAGGTCACAAAGGCGATCAAGCTCAACATTCCGATCCTGTCCTCCGCCATGGATACCGTGACGGAGGCCGACATGGCGATCGTGATGGCGCAGATGGGCGGCATCGGCGTGCTCCATCGCAACCTGTCGGTTGAGGAACAGGCAGCGGCTGTCCACGCGGTCAAGCGGTTCGAAAGCGGCATGGTGGTCAATCCGATCACCATCACCCCGACCGCTACCCTCGCGACCGCGCAAGCGCTGATGGCGCATCACCGCATCAGCGGCATTCCCGTGGTCGAAGAAACCGGCAAGCTGTGTGGCATATTGACCCACCGCGACGTGCGCTTCGCCGAAAACCCCGATCAGCCGATCGCAGAGTTGATGACGAAGGATAATCTGGCGACCGTGAAGCCGGGCGTGACGCAGGAAGAGGCGATGCGGCAGCTTCACCAGCGCCGCATCGAGAAGCTCCTCGTGGTTGATGATGCCTATCATTGCATCGGCCTGATCACGGTCAAGGATATCGAAAAGGCCGTCACCTATCCGCAGGCCACAAAGGATGCTGCGGGCAGATTGCGTGTCGCGGCAGCCACCACGGTGGGCGACAAGGGTCTTGAACGCAGTGAAGCGTTGATCGATGCAGAATGCGACCTGATCGTCATCGATACGGCCCACGGTCATAGCAGGATGGTGTCGGCGGCGGTATCGGCGGTCAAGAAGCTCTCCAACCATGTGCAGGTCGTGGCGGGCAATGTCGCGACCGCTGAGGCGGCGCGCGCGTTGATCGATGCAGGCGCGGATTGCGTGAAGGTCGGCATCGGGCCGGGATCCATCTGTACGACGCGCGTGGTTGCAGGGGTCGGTGTGCCTCAGCTGACGGCGGTGATGGATGCAGCCGAGGAAGCTGCCAAATCGGGCATTCCGGTAATCGCTGACGGCGGGCTGCGGACGAGCGGCGATGTTGCGAAGGCGTTGGCCGCCGGCGCGGGCTGTGTGATGATCGGCTCGCTGCTCGCAGGAACCGAAGAGGCACCGGGCGAGACGTTCCTGTATCAGGGGCGCGCGTACAAGAGCTATCGCGGCATGGGCAGCGTCGGCGCGATGGCGCGGGGTAGCGCTGATCGCTATTTCCAGCAGGACATCAAGGACCAGATGAAGCTCGTTCCTGAGGGCATTGAAGGGCAGGTGCCCTATAAAGGCCCGGCCAAGGACGTTATTCATCAGCTGGTCGGCGGCGTGAAGGCGGCGATGGGCTATACCGGCAGCCGGACACTCGCCGACCTTCGCGAACGCGCGCGGTTCGTGCAGATCACCAATGCGGGCCTGTCCGAAAGCCATGTGCATGACGTGACGATCACGCGTGAGGCCCCCAATTACCCGACGCGCTAGCCTGATCGGCTCGATTGGAAGCGGCAGATGACGCCTCAGGCCCGGGTTCAGGCGGCGATTGAGCTGCTGGACGCGATCATCGTCGCGGCCCGCGACGGCGGCGCGGCTGCCGATACGCTGATTGCCCGCTATTTCAAGACGCGCCGCTATGCCGGTTCCAAGGATCGTCGTGCCGTGCGCGAATGGGTCTACGCGGCTATTCGCCGGTGCGGCGAGCGCCCGGAGAGCGGGCGTTCGGCCATGATCGGGCTCGCACGCGAACAGCCTGAACTGGCGGCATTGTTCGATGGCTCGGGTCACGGCCCGGCACCGATCGCAGCCGATGAGGAGGGCGCGGAAGCCTCCGTCCTGCCGTCATGGCTGGGGCCGCACTTTGCCGAACCAGTTCAATCCCCGTCAGAGCAATCGGCCCTGCTGACGCGGGCGCCGCTCGATCTGCGCGTCAATTCCCTGAAGGCGGATATGGCGGCGGCGCGGGCCATCTTTCCCGATGCGCAGGCGAACGACCAGTTTCCGGCATTCCTGAGACTGGCCGGGGACACCGCCGTTGAACGATCGCCGGAATATCAGGACGGCCTGATCGAAATTCAGGATCTGGGCAGTCAGGCGATCATCGCTGCTTGCGACGCCAAGCCGGGCATGACGGTGGTGGATCTGTGCGCGGGTGCAGGCGGAAAGACGCTGGGGCTCGCAGTCGATATGAAGGGCGAAGGACAGCTGATTGCAGCCGATACCGGTCGCGAGCGCCTGTCGCGCCTTCCGCAAAGGGCGGAGCGGGCAGGTGCGGCGTTCATCGAGACGTTACTGCTCGATCCGCGCCGCGAGGAGGAAAAGCTGGCCGCGCTGACGGGCAGTGCCGATATCGTGCTGATCGACGCGCCC
The DNA here is from genome assembly GCA_964351385.1 of uncultured Sphingobium sp. Lineage (GTDB taxonomy): Bacteria > Pseudomonadota > Alphaproteobacteria > Sphingomonadales > Sphingomonadaceae > Sphingobium. The sequence continues at coordinate 4,753 of CAYGOH010000101.1, forward strand.
TGCTCTGGAACAGGGACATGGCGGCGCAACCCGGAGGCACGCTGGCGGCTGACGCCGGAACGGCTCGCCCGGCTCGCTGCGGAACAAGCGCGCATCCTCGATTTTGCCGCACCTTTGGTCAAATCGGGCGGTAGGCTGGTTTATGCCGTCTGCGCGTTGACCGATGAAGAGGGCAAAAATCAGGTCGATGCGTTTCTTTCCCGTCATGCAGGGTGGAAAAAGGTGCATTTTTCCTTCACCATTGGGCGCAATCATGGTGAAGGCCGCTTGCTAACGCCCGCGCATGATGGCACGGATGGGTTCTTCTTCGCCGCGCTGCACAAGTCTTGACGGGAGGCATGCCCGGTATGGGTGATGACACAAGCGAGACCGGGGCAGGCGGCATAGTGGAGATACTGATGCGGTTTACACCTGCGACAATTGCCTTGGCTGCCCTGTTGGCAACAGTTTCCAGCGTGGGCATCAGCCAGCGCCCCGACAACCAGATCAGCCCCAAGTCCCTCGAATGGCAAGCCAAGGGCGACGCGGCACGGTCATCCGGAAATTTGAGCGCGGCCAATGATGCCTATGAAAGCGCGCTCGCTGCCGATCCTCGCAACCGTGCAGTGTTTGTAGCGCTCGGCGACGTGGCAAGGGCGCAGGGCCTTCAGGGCAAGGCAATGCGCTATTATCAGGGCGCGCTGACGCTGGAGCCGACCGATATGGCCGCCCTTGGCGGCACGGTTCGGGCACTCGCAGATCGCGGTGCACTGACCAATGCCCGCGAGAGCCTGTCCCGCATGAAAACGCTGTGCCGTGGCGAATGCTCGCAAATTGCCGAGCTTGGTGCACTGATCGATGGCAAGGCCGCACAGGCAACGGTGAGCGAGAAAGACATGCCGCTGGCGCCCGATCCGAAATCGCTCGCGCAGCGGCAGTAACGTTCGTCAGCCGGCGCTCAAAAGGCGGGCTATCGCGACATATTCGGCAACGCTGACCGTTTCGGCGCGGCGCTGCGGATCGATATCGAGCTGTTCCAACGCGGCAATTGCGCCGGGCAATCCCTTCAGGCTCTGCCGCAGCATCTTGCGCCGCTGTCCAAAGGCTGCGGCGGTCAGGCGCTCCAGAACCGGCAGCTTGACGCCCTCGGGTTCGTCTTCGGGCACGATATGGACGACCGCGGACATCACCTTGGGCGGGGGCGTGAACGCGCTGCGGTGGACTTTCATCGCTATCCGCGCGCTTGATCGCCATTGGGCAAGGACCGATAGCCGACCATAATGATCGGTCCCCACCTTGGCGACAATCCGTTCAGCGACCTCCTGCTGAAACATTAGCGTCAACGATTGCCACCATGGCCGCCAGGGGCAGGACAGCCAACCGATCAGCAGTGCGGTTCCGACATTGTACGGCAGGTTGGCGAGGATATGGGCATTCTCGCCTGCCACAGCGCGGGCATCGACCTGCATCGCGTCGCCCTCGATGATTTTGAGCTTGCCCGGGAAGGCGTCGGACAATTCGTCCAAGGCCGGGATGCATCGATGATCGCGTTCGACAGCGGTCACATAGGCGCCCGCTCTCAGCGCAGCGCGGGTGAGGCCTCCGGGGCCGGGCCCGACCTCAAATATGGCTGCATCTGTAAGGTCACCGGGAATGGCGGCGATGCGCGACAAAAGCTGCTCATCGAGCAGGAAATTCTGCCCGAGCGCTTTGCTCGCGGCCAGGCCGTGGCGGGCGATGACGTCACGTAACGGTGGCAGGTTCGGCATCATGCCGCGTGCCGGATGGTCATTCTGCCGCGCATTCAATGGGCGTTTCCGAACGATGCCGTGCCGCCTTTTCCGCCATGCGAATGGCCGCAATCATGGCCCCGGGGCTGGCGATATTTTGCCCTGCAATGCCAAAAGCCGTGCCATGATCGGGTGAAGTTCGAACGATCGGCAGGCCAAGGGTCATGTTGACGCCGTCGTCAAAATGCAGCGTCTTGACCGGGATCAACGCCTGATCATGATACATGCACAAGGCCGCGTCATAGGTCTGCCGAACCGGGCCATGGAACATGGCGTCGGGCGAATGCGGGCCCGTGACGTTCAGGCCGTCCGCCCGCAACGAATCGATCGCCGGCGCGATAATCTCGATTTCCTCTGTGCCGAGATTGCCATTCTCGCCGGCATGCGGGTTAAGACCGGCAACGGCGATGCGGGGATTTGCGATACCGAAATTACGCACCAACCCCTTGGCCGTCGCGCGCGCACGCGACCTGATCAACTCTATTGAAAGAGCAGCCGGGACATCGCGCAGCGCCATATGAATCGTGGCTGGGACGACCCGCAGCGACGGGCCAACCAGCATCATCACCGCGTTGCTGCGCGCGACGCCACAGCGCTCGGCGATGAATTCGGTTTGTCCCGGGTGGGTGAAGCCGATTGAGTAGAGCTGGCTCTTGCCAACAGGTGCGGTGACGAGAGCGGCGGCGGCAGAGGACTTGGCGAGGCCAATTCCTATTTCCAACGCCTGAAGAGCGCATTGCGCGCCATCGGTGGTCGGTTCGCCGGGCGTGATGTCGCCGTGCATGTCAATTTGGAGGCAGGGCAGCGCCTGTTCGAATGCGTCTTTC
>CAYGOH010000102.1:0-7239 GCA_964351385.1 uncultured Sphingobium sp.
GCAATCTGGGCGCGGACCCGGAAGTGCGCAGTTTCCAGAATGGCGGCAAGGTCTGCAACCTGCGCATCGCCACGTCCGAGACATGGAAAGACCGCATGTCGGGAGAGCGCAAGGAACGCACCGAATGGCACAGCGTTTCGATTTTCTCCGAAGGGCTGGCGGGCGTCGCCGAACGCTTCCTGCGCAAGGGCAGCAAGGTCTATATCGAGGGCCAGCTGCGCACCCGCAAATGGCAAGATCAGTCGGGCAATGACCGCTACACCACCGAAGTCGTGCTGCAGGGTCCCGGTGCGGTGATGACCATGCTCGATGGCGCATCCGGTGGCGGCGGCGGTCGCTCAGGCGGAGACTGGTCTGGCGGCAGCAGCGGCTATGGCGGCGGCGACTATGACGATTTCGGCGGTGGCAGTGGCGGCGGCGGTCGCTCGCAGGGCGTGCGCGATCGCAAGCCGGAACCCAGCTTCGACAATGATCTCGACGACGAAGTGCCGTTCTGACGCGTCATCGGAGCCAAAATGTCGGCACCCTTCTGGACGCTTCGCCTGGGGATACCTAAGTAACCCCCATGCCGAACACTCAAGCGAAACTCATCATCCGTGAGGCCAAGGCCGCGGACGCCCGCGCCATTGTTGCCCTGTCGAGCAAGGTGTACGGAAAGGCCGACGCCTTTTCGACCGCACAGGTGCGGGGCCAGATCAACAATTTTCCCGAAGGACAGTTCGTCGCCGAATATGAGGGCGAGATCGTCGGCCATTGCGCCACACTGATCGTCGATGAGGATCTCGCCTTCGCGCAGCATAGCTGGGACGAGATTACCGGCGGCGGTTTCGGTACCCGGCATGATGAGGATGGCGACATTCTCTATGGCATGGAGGTATGCGTCGATCCCGATTATCGCCGACTGCGCATCGGCCAGCGTTTCTACCGCCGGCGGCAGGAGCTGTGCCAATATTTCGAACTGAAAGGCATCGTCTTCGGCGGACGCATGCCCGGCTATAAGCGGCGCAAGCGGCAATTTCCCAAGCCGGAGGATTATCTCGCAGCCGTCGTCGAGAAAAAACTGCGCGATCCGGTCATCAATTTTCAGCTCACACAGGGCTTTGAACCGCGCACCATATTGAAGGGCTATGACAGCACGGATCGGGAAAGCGGCGGCCTCGCCGTCCTGATGTTCTGGCCCAACCCGCTCGCGCCCGAAAAGGCCGCTGCCCGCAAGGCGCGCGACGCCAAGCGCCTGCCCTCGTCGGTGCGCGTGGCGACAGTGCAATGGCAGATGCGCGGCATATCGAAAATCGACGAGTTTGAGGAGCAGGTCGAATACTGGATCGACGTGGCGGCGGATTATCGCAGCGATTTCGTCGTGTTCCCCGAGCTGTTCACGCTGGAGCTTTTATCCATCGAAAAGGCAAAGCTCGGCCCGACCGAAGCCATTGAGAAGATCGCGGGCTACACCAGCCGCTTCTGCAAGTTCATGGAGCAGATGGCGGTCAGCTACAACATCAACATCATCGGCGGATCGCACCCGACCAAGGCGGACAATGGCGAGATCCGCAACATCTCCTACGTCTTCCTGCGCGATGGCGGCGTCTATACGCAGGAAAAGCTGCACCCGACGCCTTCCGAACGCGAATGGTGGAACATCAAGGGCGGCTATGGCGCCAATGTGATCCCGACCGACTGCGGCCCCATCGGCGTGATGATCTGCTATGATTCGGAATTTCCGGAAATGGCCCGCCACCTCGTCAATCAGGGCGCGCTGATGCTGTTCGTGCCGTTCTGCACCGATGAGCGGCGCGGCTATCTGCGCGTGCGCTATTGCTGTCAGGCGCGCGCGGTCGAAAACCAGTGCTATGTCGTGACATCGGGCGTCGTCGGCAACCTGCCGCATGTCGAGAATATGGACGTGCATTATGCCGAAAGCGCCATCCTGACGCCCAGCGACTTTCCCTTCGCGCGCGATGGCGTGGCGGCGGACACCGCGCCCAACACTGAAACCATTGCGATTGCGGACCTCTCTATCGATGATCTGCTGACCAGCCGTCAGCATGGCGCGGTGCAGAATCTGAAGGACCGGCGGTTCGATCTCTATCGCGTAATGTGGCGGAAAAGCTGACCCGGCACTGTCCGGTTCATCCTAATCGACTGAAACTGAACCATATTGGACCCATGGTTCATGCGATCTTTACGCCGCCCGGCGATGATGGCGCATACCCCGGAGAGGGTGTGACTTACCTCGAAAGACCGGCTTCCGTCCAAGTTCCCATCCCACCTTCGGGCGGAAGCCGGGATTTTCTCTCAAATCTCGAAACAGTACATGCTATATGCATCGTCATTCCCGCGAAGGCGGGGATGACAAGAAACGAAGTCAGTGGCGCCAGCCCCTCACCCCACTAGGTTCTTCGCGAACTGCCGAATATGCGCACCGATGTCTTCGCGTTCCAGCGCTAGCGCGAGGTTCGCCTCGATATAGCCGGCCTTCGATCCGCAGTCGAAACGTTGTCCGTCGAATGTCACGCCGTGGAACGGCTGGTTGCCGATCATCGCGGCCATCGCATCGGTCAGCTGAATTTCGCCACCCGCGCCCGCTTCCTGCGTTTCGAGGATCTTTATGACCTCCGGCTGCAAAATATAGCGACCAGCGACGATCAGGTTGGACGGCGCCGTGCCCGCCGCGGGTTTTTCGACAAGGCCCTTCACCTCCGTCAGCGCGCCTTCCTGCGCGCCCGGGTCGAGCACGCCATAGGCCGGGGTCTGCTCCATCGGCACTTCGAGCGCGCAAATCAGGTTGCCGCCGGTCCGGTCATAGGCATCGACCATCTGCTTCATGCAGCCATTGCCCGGCGCATGCATGAATTCATCCGGCAGGATGATCGCGAACGGTTCATCGCCCACGATATCGCGCGCGCACCAGATCGCATGGCCAAGGCCCAGCGGCTCCTGCTGGCGCACGAACACCGCGCTGCCCGGCGTCAGGCGCGTACCGTCCAGGATCGACATGTCCTTGCCGCGCTGTGCCGAGGTCGCCTCCAGCTCATAGGCCATGTCGAAATGATCCTCGATCGCGCCCTTGCCGCGCCCGTTGACGAAGATCATCGTCTCGATGCCCGCCTCGATCGCCTCGTCCACCGCATATTGAATCAGCGGACGGTCCACCACCGGCAACAATTCCTTGGGCACCGCCTTGGTCGCGGGAAGGAAACGTGTGCCCATGCCCGCAACGGGGAAGACGGCTTTGCGGATTTTCTTGGTCGCCATGAGTGCCTTTCAATCGAAACTGATTCGGTCGTTGAGACCAGATAGAATGTAAAAGTTGAGGTTTTGTGCCCGGGGCCGGTCAAAAATCGACGGCGATGCCCTTCCGCTCCCAGTCGCCATAGCGCGTGGGGCTCAGCTTTTCGGTGATCTTCGGCTCCGCATCGAGCGGGTCCGGCTGCGGCACGGGCGGGCTCTTGCTGAGATGCGCGGGGGGCCGCACATGGTCGGGGCGCTTGCCCATGGAAATCGTCTCCGAATGTCTTTTCGCAGTCGCACAAACATAGTCCGGCACGGCGATCTTGCAAGTGCGGCGAACAGCGCGCGCGACAGCAGGGCCTTTACCGGCGATGGAAACCCGCTAGGAGCATTGGATATCATGCCCCGCAATTTCCCCTTTCATGAGCGTAGGCGCGCGCGTCCCTCCGTTGCCGACAAGCAGGTACCCGGCCTGCCCGCGCGCAGGGCGGCCTTGCGCCTGCTCGATGCGGTCACGCGCCGGGGTGAGCCGCTGGAAACAGCGTTGCATGCGGCGACGCAGGGCCTGACGCTTCAGTCCGACAAGGCGCTGGCGCATGCCATTGCCGCCGACACACTGCGCTGGATGATCGACCTCGATGCGCTGATCGACAGCGCGACCGAACAGGCGCTGCCCGACGATGCCAAGGCGCGCATGGTTCTGCGGCTGGCACTGGTGCAGATATTGATATTGGAAACACCGCCCCATGCGGCGATCTCGACCGCGTTGCCGCTGGTCGATGGCGGGCCGCGCAAGCTGGTCCATGGCGTGCTCGGCACGTTGATCCGCGGGGAAGCGCAGCTGCCCGAAGTGCCCACGCTGCCCGACGACCTTGCCACCCGCTGGCGCGAACAATGGGGTGACGAGATGGTCGCCGCCGCCGCGCGGGCGCTGGCGCGCCGCGCGCCGATCGACCTGACGCTCGCCGACGTGGCCGAGACGGCCTCCGTCACTGAACAGATGGACGGCGCATCCCTGCTGCCCGGCCATGTCCGCGTGTCGCATGACAGGTCCGTGCCCGAACTGCCGGGCTTCGCCGACGGGCGCTGGTGGGTGCAGGATATCGCCGCGAGCATCCCCGCGCGCCTTGCCGGACCGGGCGAAGGCCGCACCGCGATAGACCTGTGCGCCGCGCCGGGCGGCAAGACGATGCAGCTCGCGGCGACAGGCTGGTCCGTCACCGCACTCGACAAGAGCGCGAAACGTCTGGAGCGCCTCGCCCAGAACCTGAAACGCAGCGGCCTGTCGGCGGAAATCGCGCAGGGCGATGCGCTGACATGGGAACCGTCCACACCGGCCGACCTCATCCTGCTCGATGCGCCGTGCAGCGCGACCGGCATCTTCCGCCGGCACCCCGATGTGCTGCATCGCGCCGGTCCGCGCCAGATTGCGGAAACCGCAGAGCTGCAGGAACAGATGCTCGCACGCGCCGCATCATGGGTGAAACCGGGCGGCATGCTGATCTATGCAGTATGTTCGCTGGAACGCGCCGAGGGCGAGGATCAGATCGCGCGCTTTATCGAAAATCATCCGACATTTGCGATTGAGTCGGAAATTGAGTCAGCGATTCAAACGCGACTCAAACCCGATTCAACCGGGTGCATCCGCACCCTGCCGGGCATGCTGGAGGACGAAGGCGGCCTCGACGGTTTTTTCATCTGCCGCCTCAAACGGCATAGCTGACGCGAGGAAAGCCCTAGTGCAGCCTGCCGTTCGAGACGCGGCTTTCGATGCACCCGTACCAGCCCAGACCGCGATAGGTTTCATATCCGGGCGTCAGCGCGAAGCACACCATCTGACCATGATCGACATAATAGCCCTGATCGGACTCCGTCTTGATCGGGAAGGTCTCATTGAGCGTGCACGCCTTGTCGGACGACGCGATGACCTGATGCTTTGAATTCAACAACATCACGCGCGTATCGGTGCGTTCCAGCGGCGTCAGCGCCACGCCCTGCACAATGTCGCGGGCCTGCGGTTCCCAGTCGAAAAAAATGCCGAGCACGCCGAGCGGTTCGCCATTCACCGCCCCATCCCGGCGAATCGCCGTCGAATAGGTCGCCGTCTGCGCGTTGCCCAGCACCCTGTTGCGCCCGATATCGCACACGGCAAAATCGTCGCCGTCGCTGGTCGCCATGCCCTTTTTGAACCATTCGGTATCCCGGACATTCTGTCCCACAGCGTCGGGAAAACGATTGCCGCGTCCGGTTGCAACGACCCTGCCGCTGCGGTCCGCGACCCACAGGTCGAGATAAACGGTATAGGATCGCAGGATCGTCGCCAGCCGCTCGCAAGCATGCGAACGCGCATCGGCGGTCTGATCCTGAAGCGCATCGACCACGGCGCTGTCCGTCGCCCACCAGCGCACGTCGCAGGACCGCTCATAAAGATTGCGGTCGATGATTTCGACGACATTGCGCGCCAGGTCGGCATAACGCTGGCCCTTGAATTCCTGCATCATATGCCGTCCGGCGGTCTCGATCCGCGATGTGTTGGCGGCAATCTCGCTCTGAAGCTGTGCCGACAGCGCGTTCACCTCATCGGCGACCGCGCCCATCTCGCGCGCGACGACGCCGAACCCCTGCCCCGCCTCGCCCGCGCGCGTTGATTCGAGCCGGGCGTTCATCGACAGGATCTGCGTACGCAGCATGATCCGGTCTATAACCGCGATCTTCTCCCCCGTGATGCGGGAAACTTCGAACGCGAGTTTCAATATGTCGTCCTGCATGATCCAGATTCACCTCGGCTTGAGTGAATCCTCTCCCTGAATTCGCCCTACAATTGGACGGATCATTCCGCAAAAAACCCTAACAACTCGCTAACCAAATGCGCAAAACTTTCAAAAAAGCGGTTATTATCAAAACTGACGCATGGATGATGCGCATTTTTCATCGCTCTTATGACACGCCCTGACCATTCAACGGCTGATCCGTATCGCAAAAACCGCGCATTCAGACGCCTGCGCTGTTGCGCACAGACTCCGACGTAGTTAATGCGTTGGGTTCATGCAGCGCCCCATCCTTATCGCTCCGTCCATCCTGTCCGCAGACTTCGCTCGTCTGGGTGAAGAGGTGCGCGCGATCGATGAAGCCGGTGCGGACTGGGTTCATGTCGATGTGATGGACGGGCATTTCGTGCCGAATATCACCATTGGCCCGATGGTGGTGAAGGCGCTTCGCCCCCACACGGCCAAGGTGATGGACGTCCACGCCGGTCGATCCGATGCTGGACGCCTTTGCCGAGGCGGGCAGCGACATCATCACCGTGCATCAGGAGGCAGGTCCGCACCTGCACCGCACGATCCAGCGGATCAAGGCGCTCGGCAAGAAGGCGGGCGTCTCGCTCAACCCCTCGACGCCCGCGAAAATGCTCGACTATGTGCTCGAAGAGATCGACCTCGTCCTCGTTATGAGCGTCAATCCCGGCTTTGGCGGGCAGAGCTTCATCGAAAGCCAGCTCCGCAAGATCGAGGCGATCCGCAAATCCATCGACAAGCTCGGCAAGCCCATCCACCTCGAAGTGGATGGCGGCGTCGACGCAAACACAGCGCCGCGCGTGATTGCGGCGGGTGCCGATGTGCTGGTTGCCGGCACGGCCACCTTCCGCGGCGGGCCGACCGCCTATGCGGACAATATCCGGGGACTGCGCGGCGCATGAACGACCTGTCCAACCCCGCATTCCATGATCGCGACCAGGAAGCGGACGTCGACGTTTCTGTCGCCGGCCAAGCTGTCGAGATTCCGCTGGACGTCTTTCAATTTCTCTATGTGATTCATTTAAGATCCTCGATTTTGACGCTATCCGGGGAGACGAGAAAACCCATCAACACGACGTTTATAAGCGTGGTGTTTTCCTGGATATTGCGCTGGCTAAGGATGAAGCTCGAATCCGTAACACTGAAAAAAATCCAGGTGTCGAGCGTGTCGATCTTCTCCAGGGAGTCGCGCTTCGAGCCCTGAAATAGCGCG
>CAYGOH010000103.1:0-7237 GCA_964351385.1 uncultured Sphingobium sp.
ACCACCGCTCGACCCGCCGCCGAAGCCGCCATCGTTATAATCGCCGCCGCCATAACCGCTGCTGCCGCCGGACCAGTCACCGCCCGAACGACCGCCGCCACCGCCACCCGATGCGCCGTCGAGCATGGTCATGACCGCGCCGGGCCCCTGCAGCACGACCTCGGTCGTGTAGCGGTCATTGCCGTTCTGGTCCTGCCATTTGCGGGTGCGAAGCTGCCCTTCGAGATAGACCTTGCTGCCCTTGCGCAGATAGCGCTCGGCGACGCCTGCCAGACCTTCGGAGAAGATGGCGACGCTGTGCCACTCGGTACGCTCCTTGCGCTCGCCGGACATGCGGTCTTTCCAGCTTTCCGAGGTCGCGATGCGCAGGTTGCAGACCTTGCCGCCATTCTGAAAGTTGCGGACTTCCGGGTCCGCGCCCAGATTGCCGACCAGAATGACCTTGTTGACGCTGCCTGCCATGAAAAGACTCTCCGAATTTAAAAAGGCCGAACTTGGGGTAAGCAGCCCTTATAGCCCCAGAGAAACCGCCGTCCAGTAAGTTGCACCTGCTGCGATATAGGCGGCGGCAAAAAGATAGGCGAGCATGAAGGCTGGCCATTTCCAGCTGTTGGTCTCGCGCCGCGTGACGGCGATGGTCGAGATGCACTGGGGTGCGAACACGAACCAGGCGAGGAAGGCGAGCGCGGTCGGCAGCGACCAGTTGCCCTTCAACCGCTCGCCCAGCGATTGTTCGAGCGCTTCCTCATCATCGCCCGCATCGATGCTGTAGGTGGTGGCGAGCGCGGATACGGCGACTTCGCGCGCGGCCATGGCAGGGATCAGCGCGAGGCTGATATCGCGATTGAAGCCGATCGGCTCCATGATCACATTGAGCCCGCCCGCGATCCTTCCCGCAGCACTGTAGGAAACAGGCGATATGTCGGAGCCCGGCGGAGGCTTGGGAAAGCTGAGCAAGGCCCACAGGATGATCGTCGACACGAAGATGATCGTGCCCGCGCGCTTCAGGAAGATGACCGCGCGCTGCCACAGGCCGATCAGCACGTCCTGCCAGCGCGGCCACTGATATTTCGGCATTTCCATCAGGAAGCCGCTCGATTTGCCGCGCGCGACCGTGCGTCGCAGAACTAGCGCCGCCAGCATCGCGCCGACGATGCCGCCGACATAGAGGCCGAACAGGACGAGACCCTGCAGCCCGATGCCCCAGCCTACCGTGCGCGCCGGGATGAATGCGCCGATGATCACGGCATAGACGGGCAACCGGGCCGAGCAGGTCATCAGCGGCGCGATCAATATCGTCGTCAGCCGGTCCTTGGGGTCGCTGATCGAACGGGTCGCCATGATGCCGGGTATAGCGCAGGCAAAGGAGGACAGCAGCGGAATGAACGCGCGCCCGTTCAGCCCGACACGCGCCATCAGTCCATCCATCAGGAAGGCGGCACGGGCCATGTAGCCGGTCGCCTCAAGCATCAGGATGAAGAAAAACAGGATCAGGATCTGCGGCAGGAACACGATGACTGAACCCACGCCGTTGATCACGCCGTCGACAAGGAAGGAGCGCAGATAGCCCGGGGGCGTAACCGACGCGACCATATCGCCCAAAGCTTCGGCCCATCCCTCGATCATTGCGATCGGCGCTTCCGACCATGCATAGACGCCCTGAAACATCAGGAACAGCAGGCCGAGCAGCAGCAGCGGGCCGAACACAGGGTGCAGGGCAACCCGGTCGACCGCATGCGTCAGGCGCCGCGAGGGCGTTTCGGAAATGATGGTGGACTTGGCAAGCGCGCGCGCCTGCGCCTGCCGCCCCGCGAAATCCGTTTGCTCCCCGTGCGGGCGCAGGCGCACCGCGCCCGACCCGATCAGCGGCGACAGCTCGGCGAGCAGATGGTCAAGACCGCGTTTGCGCACTGCGACCGTTGGAATTACCGGGACGCCGAGTTTTTCGGAAAGCGCCGCTGCGTCGAGTTCCAGCCCGTCGCGCGCGGCGAGGTCGACCATGTTGAGCGCAACAATGGTCGGCAGGCCGAGATCGAGGATCTCCAGCACAAAGCGCAGATGATTTTCGAGATTGGACGCGTCGATCACGACGACCAGCGCGTCAGGCAAGCGCTCGCCCGTCTGCTTGCCGAGCACAACGTCACGCGTCACCTGTTCGTCCGGGCTGTTGGGGGTCAGGCTGTAGGTGCCGGGCAAATCGACAAGTTCGACCGGGCGGCCATCCGTCAGCGCAAGCCGGCCCGACTTTCGTTCAACCGTGACGCCCGGATAATTGCCGATTTTCTGGCGCGCGCCGGTTAGGGCATTGAACAGCGCGCTTTTTCCGGCATTGGGATTGCCGACGAGCGCAATGAGCGGATTGGCGGTCATGACTGTGCAGGTGCGGGCCGCGTTATTTCTTCCGGGCCGGTACGCACATGGATCGCATCGGCGTGCTCCCGCCTGAGCGCCACGGTCATGCGACCCACACGGCAGGCCAGCACGCCTTTGCGGAACAGCCCGCCCCGATGCATGTTCTCAATGCTGACGCCCTCATCAAAACCGAATTCGCGCAACCGCTGGGCGTCACCCAGAGTTAGGTTGATCCATTCGATTCTGTCCACATAGGCCGGTTGGCCGATAGGTAGCTGGTGGAGATGCAATGTACTCGATCCGAAATTTTGCGAACGATTATCATTATCCGTCGAGAGTGGCGAGTCTTTTTCGACTTTATCAGTGTAGTTTTGCGAGAACGGACAGTTCCCGACACAGTGCTGGCATTCCATCTGATAGCGTCATAAGAGACGCCCGGTGATGCGCCCCTTATCAACAGTCGAAGAAGTGGATGGAGATCAAGGAGGCTTGCCTCCCGTCATAGGCCGCTTTGAATTTGTGTCGCTGATGGCAGCTTTGATCTCCTGCACTGCGTTGTCGATAGATCCGATGCTGCCTGCGTTGCCGGACATAGGGCGTGATCTTGCCGTGCTGCATGACAATGACCGGCAGATGGTCATCACGTTCTTTTTCCTCGGTTTGGCTGGCGGCGCTATATTTTATGGTCCGCTCTCCGACCATTTCGGTCGCAAGCCTGTTTTGCTGAGCGCCCTTTCGTTTCTCCTGATTTTCACGATTCTCAGCGCCATCGCGCCAAGCTTTCCAGTTTTGCTATCCGCGCGCTTGCTCGCGGGATTTGCCGCGGCTTCTTGTCGCGTCATCGTGGTCAGTGTCGTTCGTGATTGCTTTCAGGGCGACCTGATGGCGCGGACCATGTCACTTATCATGATGGTTTTCATGGTTGTCCCGATTTTCGCGCCCAGTTTCGGAACGCTGGTCCTGATGGTTGCGCCATGGCGCGCGATCTTTTGGGTCCTCGCCGCGTTGGTCGGGATCCTGATCCTATGGATAGGATTTCGTCTGCCTGAAACACTGGACCCGGCGCGCCGCGTACGCATTAGGCCAAGCGATCTTGGCCGCATGTTCATGCAGATCGTCACCAACCGAAGTTCCATAGGATATATGGTGGTCAGCGGTGTGATGATGAGCGGCCTTATTGGTTTTCTGGTCTCTGTTCAGCAAATATTCTTCGACACCTTCCGCCAGCCTGATCTGTTGCCTGCAGGCTTTGCGGTCATAGGCATGGGTATGGCGGCGGGCAGCCTTTTCAACAGCCGCCTTGTCGAACGGTTCGGCGCGCGGCGGTTGAGCCAAAGTGCCGTTATCGCGGTTATTATGCTGTCAGCCATCCACTGCGTAATCGCATGGGCAGATGTGGAAAACCTGATCATGTTCATTGCTTTACAGGTATTGACTGTCGTCTGTTTTTCTTTCGCAGGCGCAAACTTCAGCGCCATCGCGATGGAGCCATTTCAACGTGGCGCGGGGCTGGCATCGTCGATGCATGCGTCGATTACGACATTGATTTCGGTCGTGCTGGGCGGAGTTGTCGGCGCGAATTTCGATGGCACGACGATGCCAATGGCTGTGGGATTCCTGGCTTTCGGAACGACTGCGTTGTTGATTATCCTATGGGCCGAGCGCGGGAAGCTGTTCACCCGTCCCGGGCGCGCGCATTTGCGCTCCCGGGACGTGCCCCATCGCTAAATAAGATCAGGCGTCCTTGCCGCCGGGCGTATGCGCGCCCGGCAACGGCGGTACCGGCTGCGGCGGGGTGTCGGCGTCGTCCTCATGCACGTCTACGATGCCGCGTCCGACATGGCTCTTGCGGAAGCCATAGAGGAAATAGACGACAAGACCGACCGCGCCCCATCCCGGCAGCACCAGCTTCGCGTCAATCGGCAGGTTCCAGTACAGGAACACGCAACCGAATGCCGCAACCGGGCCGATCACCCAGATCAATGGCGTGCGGAACGGACGCACGCGATTTGGGTCCTTCTTGCGCAACACCATGACGGCAATCGCCACCATGAAGAAGGCGAAGAGCGTCCCGGAGTTGGAAATGTCGGCAAGCTGCCCGACCGGCAACAGGGCCGCTGCGATGGCAACGAAAACGCCGGTAATCATCGTGACGATATGCGGTGTTTTCCACTTGGGATGCACGGTCGCCAGCTTTTCGGGCAGCAGGCCGTCGCGCGCCATCACGAAGAAGATGCGCGTCTGACCGAACAGCATCATCAGGATGACCGATGGCAGGGCGAGGTTTGCGGCCAGACCGATCAGGTCGCCCGCCCATGTATAGTTGATGGCGCGCAGTACATGGGCCAGCGCCTCATTGGAGCAGACCAGCGGTTCGCTGCCCTGTGCGGCGAGCGCGGCGCATTGCTCGGCAAATTCGGTGGTGCCCGGCTGGACGCCCAGCTCCGTGGGTTGCGCGCCGATCGCGCCAATGGCTCCTGCGGCCACCAGCAGGTAAAAAACAGTGCAGATCGCAAGGCTTCCGATCAGGCCGATGGGCACGTTGCGCTGTGGATTCTTGGTCTCCTCAGCCGCCGTCGATACCGCGTCAAAGCCAACATAGGCGAAAAAGATGGAGGCGGCAGCACCCACGACGCCCATTCCGGTCGTGCCCGCCGGCCCGAACCAGCCATTGGGGGTGAAGGGGGCAAAATGCTCGCCATTCATGGCGGGCAGCGTCAATGCACAGAACATGGTGAGCGCCGTCACCTTCACCGCGACGAGGGCGGCGTTGAAGGCTGCGCTTTCCTTGGTCCCCAGCATAAGCAACCATGTCACTGCCAACGCGACGACGATGGCGGGAACATTGATGACGCCATGGGTGAAATCGGCCACGGGGATAAAGCCATTCATCGACCAGGTCGGACCCGCGGCCAGCGCGGCGGGTAGCTCAAACCCCGTCCAACTCTTGACCAGTCCCATGAAATAGCCGGACCATCCGACCGAAACGGCCGACGCTGCCACCGCATATTCGAGGATCAATGCCCAGCCTACCATCCAGGCCAGCAATTCCCCCATCACCGCATAGCTGTATGTGTAGGCGGAGCCGGAAACCGGCACCATCGATGCGAGTTCGGAATAGCAGAGCGCGGCGACGGCGCAGACGGCACCCGCGATGACGAAGCTCCACATCATGCCGGGGCCGGCCTTTTGCGCGGCGGCCGCCGTCAAAACGAAAATGCCGGTGCCGATGATGGCCCCGACGCCCAGCAGCGTGAGTTGAATGGGCCCGAGCGAGCGGTGCAAGGATTTCTTTTCCGCCGTCGCCAAAATTGCGTCCAGCGGCTTGATACGACCAAAGATCATGGGTGACCCCTTATATCCAAAAGGCGCGCAGTCAGCGGCGACCGCGCGATATTGCGGGGAAGACTATCGGCAAAAACGTGATGCGCAAGGGGCCATGTACGGGACACGGCGGATCAACGCGGCAGCATCGCCCCCATTTGACGCCCGGCAAAGATGTGGATGTGGAGATGCGGAACCTCCTGATGGCCGTGCTGGCCGATATTGGCGAGCAGGCGATAGCCCGGCTCGACATGCCCGGCGGCGCGCGCGACCTCGCCCACGGCGCGCACGAATCCGGCAATTTCGGGGTCGCTTGCCTTGGCGGAGAAATCGTCCCAACTCACATAACGGCCTTTTGGGATGACGAGAACATGGGTTGGGGCCTGCGGGTTGATATCGTTGAAGGCGAACGCCCATTCGTCCTCATACACCTTCGTGCATGGAATTTCGCCGCGCAGGATCTTCGCGAAAATATTGTCGTCATCATAGGGCAGGGTGGGATCAATAGGCATGGAGAACTCCTCAGTCCTTTGGCCGCGCGGCTTTTTCGTCGATGCCGGAGGTGCCCTCGCGGCGGGCGAGTTCGGCGCGGACGTCGTCGAGGGACAGGCCCATGTCGGCGAGCAGGATCATCAGGTGGAAAAGGAGGTCCGCGCTTTCCTTGACGGCCTCTTCGCGGTCGTCGGCGATGGCGGCGATAACCGTTTCCACGGCTTCCTCACCCAGCTTCTGCGCGATCTTGGCGCGGCCCTTTGCCGTTATCTTGGCGACGTAGGAGGAGCTTGGATCGGCGGCGCGGCGCTGGCGGATTACGTCTTCAAGGGTGGAAAGGATGTCAGACATGGGCGCTGTTTGCGACCGATGCGGTCGCGCTGTCAATCGCCAACCGGTGTCCGGACGGGAATTCCGGCGTCCGCGAGCGCGCGGTGCGCCTCGCCGATCGTGTGCTGGCCGAAGTGGAAGATCGACGCGGCGAGCACGGCGCTGGCATGGCCTTGGCTGACGCCCTCGACAAGGTGATCGAGCGTGCCGACGCCGCCGCTGGCAATGACGGGCACCGACACCGCGTCGGCAATCGTGCGGGTGAGCGCGAGGTCATAGCCGCGTTTCGTGCCGTCGCCGTCCATTGACGTGACGAGCAGTTCGCCTGCGCCAAGTTCGGCAAGGCGTGCGGCATGCTCCAGCGCATCGATGCCGGTCGCGCGCCTGCCGCCATGGGTGAAGATTTCCCATTTGCTCTCGGCCACGCGGCGGGCATCGACGCTGGCGACGATGCACTGGCTGCCGAAACGGTCGGCGATATCGGCGACGACTTCGGGGCGGGAGACGGCGGCGCTGTTGACGGCGACCTTGTCGGCTCCGGCAAGAAGCAGCGCGCGCGCATCCTCCGCGCTGCGTACCCCGCCGCCTACGGTGACGGGCATGAAGCAGACTTCCGCCGTGCGGCGTACGATATCGATGATTGTGCCGCGATCCTCATGACTCGCCGTGATGTCGAGGAAGCAGAGTTCATCCGCGCCCATTGCGTCATAGACGCGCGCCTGTTCGACTGGATCGCCCG
>CAYGOH010000104.1:0-7191 GCA_964351385.1 uncultured Sphingobium sp.
GAAGGAGCTGTCGCAATGACGCAAGCCTTAACCCATCGCGCTACCCCCACAGCCCTGCTTGCCGCCGCTCTCGGTCTGGCGGGCTGCGCCACCACTTCCGACCTTCCGAACATCGCCTACGATGATCCGCCACGCACAATCGAGGCGACGCTCGCACCCGAACTGTCGCGCTCCGTCGAGGTGGTCGCGGTTCCCGAACCGCTGCCGCTGCCCGGCCAGTTGAAACCCGTGCCGGACGGCGAGCCGGAATCAGAACCCGCCGATCCGCGCCGCCGCATCGGCGCCGCCAACGACGCCGCGCGCATGCAGCCGGTGCGCGAAGGGTTCCTCAACGCCATCCAGCTCTACCCCTGGGCGGACGGCGCGCTCTACCAGATCTACACCGCGCCCGGGCAGGTGACCGACATCGCCTTGCAGGAAGGCGAACAACTGGTCGGGCCGGGACCGGTCGCGGCGGGCGATACCGTGCGCTGGATCATCGGTGATACGGTAAGTGGCAGCGGACCCGCAGCGCGCGTCCATATCCTCGTCAAGCCGACCCGTCCGGATCTCGCCACCAATCTCGTCGTCAACACGGACCGGCGCACCTATCACCTCGAACTGCGCGCGACGCCCTCGACCTATATGGCATCGGTCTCCTGGACCTATCCCCAGGATGAATTGATCGCGCTGCGCAGCGCCAATGCGGCAGCAGCCTCCGCCGCGCCGGTTGCGAGCGGCGTTGACCTGTCCGCGCTCAATTTTCGCTATCGGATCGAGGGCGATCGCGTGCCCTGGACACCCTTGCGCGCGTTCGACGACGGACGGCAGGTGTTCATCGAATTTCCGGCGGGGATCGCTCAGGGCGAGATGCCGCCGCTGTTCGTGACCGGCGCGGCGGGCGATGCCGAACTCGTCAATTATCGCGTGCAGGGCCGCTACATGGTGGTCGATCGTCTGTTCGCCGCCGCCGAACTGCGTCTGGGCGACCAGCGCAGCGAGAAGCGCGTACGGGTCCTGCGCGACGATGGACGGGAGCGTCGTCGATGAGCGAGGAACCCGCCATCGCAGCAACCCACGCCATCGAACCGTCCGAAAGTCCGCAACCGACGCCGGCCGATCCGCGGCCTTTCCAGTTGCGCGGTGACGCACCGCGCGTCGTGCGCCTGTCGCGAAAAGCGTTGACGGTGGTCGGCGGGATCGCCGCGCTCGGTGTCGGCGGTTCGCTCATTTACGCGCTTGTACCGGCGGACGAACGCGCCTCGGAAGAACTCTACAATACCGAGAGCCGTTCTGAGGCCGAGACAATTACCTCGGGGCCGCGCGACTATGCGGATGTCCCTCAGCTCGGTCCGCCGCTTCCCGGCGATCTTGGTGGGCCGATCGTCGCGGCTCAGGAACGTGGGCAAGACGTGCCGCTTCCGCCGGTCGGCACACAGATGGCCCAGCCTGATCCTCGTGCGCAGGCTGCCGAGGCCGCTCGTCAACGTGCTGAACAAGAACGCGACGCCGCGCGCACGAGCAATGTATTTCTCGGTGGAACCGGTGGCGGACGGGGTATGTCGGCAGCTAGTCCATCGCTCCCGAGCCTAGCTGTCGCTCCTGCAGTCCCAGATGCCGGGCCGCAGCCTCCAGCTGCACCGCAGAGCAATGTGGCCGGTAAGCGCGCATTCCTAGAGCGCACGTCCGATTCGCGAATCGCGAGCGCTGAACGGCTGACAACGCCCCTATCGCCGAACATCCTTCAGGCTGGCAGCATCATTCCAGCCGCCCTCGTCACTGGCATCCGCTCCGATCTTCCCGGACAGATCACCGCGCAGGTGACCGCGAACGTCTATGACAGTCCAACGGGCCGCATCCTGCTGATCCCGCAAGGATCGCGGCTGATCGGCGAGTATGACAGCGATATCGCCGCAGGGCAGACCCGCGTGTTGCTCGCCTGGGATCGCCTCATCCTGCCCGACGCCCGCTCGATCGCGCTCGACCGCCAGCCCGCCGCCGACGGTGCCGGGTTCGCCGGGCTACAAGATCGCGTCAACCAGCATTGGGGCCATTTGCTGCGCGCCGCTGCCATCTCGACGCTGCTCGGCGTCGGCGCCGAACTCGGGGCGAACGGTGACGACGACCTCATCCGTGCTCTAAGGCGCGGAAGCCAGGATACAATCAATCAGACCGGCCAGCGGATCGTCGATCGGCAGCTGAATATCCAGCCGACGCTCACCATCCGGCCTGGCCACCCACTTCGCGTGATCCTGACCCGCGATCTGATCCTCGAGCCTGTTGGAGCAATGCGATGACAAAGCTGAAATTAGGGCCGCTGGTAAACGACAAGCCGGTCAAGCTTACGATAGAGCTTTCCGCATCCGTCCATCGCGATCTGACTGCCTATGCCGCCGCTCTGGCGGCAGAGACGGGTGGCGATGCCGTGCCGGCGGAAAAGCTCATTGCGCCGATGGTCGCACGGTTCATGGCGACCGATCGCGGTTTCGCAAAGCATCGGCGGGCCACCAAGGTCTAAAATCCTTCTCATTTAATCACCCAGGAACCGGCGGCGGCGCTCGTCGGCCTCGATCTTGATGATCGCTTCTTCCGCACTGGCGCATTCAGCGCCGCGTACCGAACCGTCACGGCAGCCTTGGATTACCTGCCGTGCCTCCTCGGCGTTGGCGACGAAATACTGGACGCCGCGCGCATCGCTCGATTGCGCTGCGTGAACCGGCGGTTCGACCGTGGTCACTTCGACTGGAGCAAGGACAGGTCGCAACACGAACCCAGCACCGAACCCGATGGCGAGGAGGACTAGCACGATGACTATGGTCTTGCCCTGCGTCATGTCGACTCTCCCGAGCGGCGGGCTCCCATCGCAGCCGTGTCGAGTTCGAACGACAAAGCATAGCGATTGCGAACGTAGCCGAGGAACTGTTTGAGCACGGGATTCGCGTTGTCCGCCCGCCAATACCCGGAATATACAACAAGTGCCGGTCCCTGTTCGCCTTGCACCGGACGATAGACAACATCTGGATAATGCGCGCCGGTAACGCCCTCACAGCCAACTGAGAGCATACCGGTTTCACCAAGCAGGCTTAGGATCGTCTCGCGACTGACCGGATGCAGACACACGTCAGGATGACCACCAGATTGCCATAACCGCCCGATCAGCATGTCGCGAATATCGGGACCAGGATCGGCTGCCGGAAGTACGAAGCGCTGTTCGCGCAGGTCCGTCCAATTGATGATTTCACGCTCAGCGAGTTCATGATTGTTTGGAATCGCCAAATAGACATGCTCGCTCCAGAACGAAACGTGGCGATAGTCGTCGCGGTCGACTTCCCCTATCAAGATGGCGATATCGATCTCGCCGCTATCGATGCCTGCAAACAGAACGCTTCGATCCGCCTCTACACCTTCTATGGCGACGTCCGGATTATCGCGCTGAGAGCTGACAAGGGTCGCGCGTAGGTTTCCCGCCGATATCGAGCTGTTAAATCCAACGGTCAGATTGCCGGCGCGGCCTTTGCCGGCTGCACGTGTCGTAGCGATCATCCGGTCGGCATTGGCGACCATCGGCCGGGCACTGAGAAGGAATTGCCGCCCTATCTTGGTAATCTTCACCCCGGCCCGCGTTCTGATAAACAGTTCGCTGCCAATTGACCGTTCCAGCTTGAGGACCGCCCGGCTCAGGGTGGATTGCTCGACATCCAATGCGCGGGCCGCTCGATAGAAGCTACCGTGATCCGCTGCCGCGATCGCGTATCGAAGCTGACGCATATTGAACGGCATATCACTCGCTCGCTGCGACGTGGCCCGTTGGACTGGGAACCTGGGCAAAATTTCCCGTCGCAGCTAATCGTCGCTTCAGAGCACCACGCGATATTTTGTGCCGAAGAGCCTCTGCGAAGACCTGCATGTTCCTTCCCAAATCAGTTTCTCAAAAAGATGCCGCGCATCTCCTATTAGACGATTGGGAAAGAAGAACATTACAGTCCCCCGATTCTCGATCTTATATGGTCAGAACCGTTGCGGGGCCTATCGGCCCATCGGCAGAGGGCGACAAACCGCGAGTGAGGGCCCCGAATGCAAAATCACCATAGTGCTATAGCGAAGACATAGTTCGCATTTTCATCGCGAGTGGCCCGCCAATCCGACATGAAAATGGTGCGCCCAACAGGATTCGAACCTGTGGCCCCCAGATTAGGAATCTGGTGCTCTATCCTGCTGAGCTATGGGCGCACGTCAAAAAATCGCAGATTTGTGGGCATTGCCGATAATGACAGCTGCTCCCTCCGTCAAGAAAAACGGAACAAAGCGGAAATCTGCGGCACATCGCGGCACAATTTACGTCACAGTCGGATCGCCAGATCTCGGGGGGGTGATGGTAAGATATTTATGCGCCGATCCACAGGGTGTGGGGGGTGTTTCAAAACACCTAACATTCCTAACATTGGCAGTTTTTTGCGGGTTTCGAGAGGGTTGGATTGCGATATTAGGAATGTTAGGTGAATTTTTCCCCTCCCCCACCAAAATTCTGACCTCGCAATAAGTTTGCTTTCGCAAAATAAGGCCTCAACGCGCATGAAACTGCGCTTTTGGCCATGGCTCATGATCCCGCCTCCAACCGGCAGCGCACCTGACCGCACGGAAGATCGGCGGTTGCACGAAAACCGGGACAGGAAGTGTGCAGGCGAAGGGGGGAGCTGAGCGCGGCGCGGGCGGTATGGTGGCGAGGGTCGGCCCAGATGGTGCTCCCTGCCCTGCCTCGCATTCGCGGCAGCACGATCCGGCACGACTGCGCACAAATAAGCCGCCGCGACAGATGTCACGGCGGCATTCGATCCAGCTACAATTGAATAGGCCGAAGAGTTTAGAGGCGCTGGTTGGATCGTCTATTTTGTCGACACAAATCCTGAGACAATTTTCAATAGCCTCTCAACGTAATTCAGGACCGGTAGGGCGTGATGGCCAACGACGATCCGCCCGATCTGCGTCAATCTAATAAGGCGAGCTTTACGTACACCGTGCGCCGAGAGCCAAGCGGGCCACATATCATCAAGACCGGCTTGAGCGTCCAGTGCTATCTGCGGTGGTAATAATAAGTCCAAGGCGAACGATCTAACTGGCTTGGGCTCATCTGGCTCAATATTTCTTCGAACCACGTTCAATATTGCTATTTGTGCAAATAGCAATTTGCTCTTACGAGGAAGAGCGTTCCACATGTCGTCTGAATCACGCGAATTGCGAAAAATTTCGGCGTGTTCGTCGTAGAAATTTAAATTCTTCCTATGAATATAGAATACCAACCTCTGTCGAGTTGTTAGTCCTCTTCTATTCCTTTTGGATTTACGCGAGGCCATATTCGCCTCCGATCTTCCAACCGCCAACCTTAGCCGATGCTTCCAGAGCTTCCTGCAGCGCATTACGTCCGCCGCCGTTGATCGTGAAGCCGCGACGTTGCCGACCCTGATCGTCCGTGATGCCGGTTTCATCGATCAGCTTTTTCTTCACCAGGCGCGTGAGCGTGGTGTAAACCGCGCCAAATGCGATTTTTGGATGCCCGTTAAGGACATAGCCATAAATGTCGTTGGCAACAGCTTCGCTGCCTGCTCTCATTGATGCTGCAAGCACCAGTTCCTCCAACTTACCAATCATGACAAAGCCTCCACAGGTCTACATTGTAGACGTATACAATGTAGAGTCAAGTCTGATGATCAGGCGGCGGATGCTGCGGAGGGCTGGTGTTCGGTGAAGCGAATGACTTCCTGGCCTAGCCAGTTGTTCACCTTCTTCAACCGGCGCATCAGCGGTTCGATTTCGTTGACGAAAAACACATCGTTCGCGGTGCGCACGTCGCCAAAGCCGCCATTGTTGGACGGGATGACGCCCAGCAGTTGCGGCGGCACGCGGTGCGCGGCCAGAATGTCATCGCGCGTCACGTTCTTGATGTTGAGAAATTCATCCTCTGCCGCGACTTCGCTGATCGGGATGCCCTGGACGCCGTCCTTTTTGCCGCCCGGCACAGGTCGAATTCGTCGGTGTCCAGCAGCGGATGTTCGACGAAATGCTTGACCAGCATGTTGCGCTTCACCCGGATCGCGCTGCCATGATGGGCGCCCGCCGCCTGCGCGACGACGCATTCTGTACCGGGCATCGCCATGCCGTTCAACCACAATTGGAGCGGCTAGTTTTGCGCTTCGGGCGGTACGACGGGGAAAATCAGCGGGGCGACTTCCACCCCCTCTTCCACCAGACTGCGGGCTTCCTCCGCAGCGACTTCACCATGAATGGGTTTTGCGTCGACTTCGCCATAATGCATCGCACGAGCCTTGTCCGCGAACTTCCGCCCGACCCACTCGCTTCCCGCGAGCGCCTCGGCCTGCGCCTTGGCAAGCGCCTGCATCAATACCGCGGTTTTTTCGCTGTCGCCGCCGGTGCTCACGGGAACCTGATGCCTCGCCTTCGTCACAACCGGATCGGGCCGCCTGTTGCCTTTTGCGGAAACCGCAGGAGCCATAACCGCCTTCTCCACCTGTGCGTCCCCGCACATCGGGCAAACGAGCAGCCCGCGTTCCTTCTGCCCCGCAAAATCCTCTGTCGAAGAAAACCACCCTTCGAACACATGGCCCTCCCGGGCGCATTTCAGGTCGAACACGATCACGAAAGCGACACCTTTTCTTTTATCGACCGGCGATGATTCAGGACCGGGATGCGCGCTCTTACTTCGTCAATGCGGCTCAAATCAATATCGACGAAGGCAAGGCCCGGTGCATCGTCCATGTCCAGCAGAACTTCGCCCCATGGATCGATCACCAGACTATGACCATAGGTGCTGCGACCGTCTTCATGCGTGCCGGTCTGCGCGGGTGCGATCACGAAGGCAGCGGATTCAATCGCCCGCGCGCGCAGCAGCGTGTGCCAGTGCGCCTTTCCTGTCGGCACGGTGAAGGCAGCCGGGATCACCAATATCGAAGCACCCGCATCGCTCAGCCTGCGGTAGAGATCGGCAAAGCGCAGGTCGTAACAGATCGACAACCCCATCCGGGCCCATGGCGTATCAACGACGACCGCCTCTTCGCCCGGGCCATAGACGGCGGACTCGCGCCAGCTCACGCCATCGGGCAAGTCGACATCGAACAGGTGGATCTTGTCATAGCGCGCCCGGATCGCGCCGGTGTGATCGATTACGAACCCGCGAGGTGGGCAGCGGCCGGCGGATCG
>CAYGOH010000105.1:0-1770 GCA_964351385.1 uncultured Sphingobium sp.
TCGCGGCGGTTTACCGGAGATTTCGGACGACCCCAGATGTTTTCGCCCATCCGGCGGTCGAGTTTATACTTGGCGCTGGTGCGCTTCGTCATATTATATCCTTTTCAATCGCTACAACATCATGTTCACCCCTCTTTTCGGGAAGGGTGAATGTTCGTCCCGGTATCGCCTGATTTCCGTATTTCAGGAGCAGGGCCGCCGCTTCACCGGGGTGCGAGGCCAATTGCGAAGGCGCGCCTATGCCGCCTCAACAACGTAAAGTCAAGACAATCCGTTTATTTCGGGCGGGGGTTGCCGAGCGCGGACAGAACGCCGCGCAGGGTACGGACCTCCAAATGGTTCCAGCCGGGCTTGGTCAGCAGGTTGCGCAACGTTCGCTTGGTCGCCGGCGCGCGATCCGGCGGGAAGAAATAGCCGGCCTTGTCCAGCAGCGCTTCGAACTGGCCGATCATGCCGTCCAGCTCGTCCTGCGGCGCGGGCGGCAGCAGTTCCTCCTCCGTCGGTGAGGCGAGGGCCGCGCCCTTGGACCATTCATAGGCGCACAGGATGACGGCCTGGGCGAGGTTGAGCGACCCGAACTCGAGGTTGATCGGCACGGTTAGAATCTTGCGACAGAGCGCAACGTCGTCGGTTTCCAGACCCGAGCGTTCCGGCCCGAACACAAATGCGCTGCGCCCGATGGCGCCGTGAATTTCGCCTGCTGCCTCTTCGGGGGTGACGACGGGTTTCGTCACGCCGCGTTTGCGCACGGTGGTGGCATAGACATGCGCGCAGTCCGCCACCGCATCAGCGAGCGTGGGATATACCTGCGCCTGCTCCAGCACGATGTCGGCGCCGGCCGCGGCCGGGCCCGCATCCGGATTGGGCCATCCGTCGCGTGGCGAAACGAGGCGCAGCTCGGTCAGTCCGAAATTCAGCATGGCGCGGGCGGCCTTGCCGATATTCTCGCCCAGCTGCGGCCTGACAAGAACGATGATGGGTTTGGAAACGGTGTCGGGGTTATTCACCCCCGACCTCCTTCACCGTGCTGGCAAAATCCTCAAAATCGCGGGCCTCGCCGAAATCCTTATAGACGCTGGCGAAACGGATATAGGCGACGCTGTCGAGCGCTTTCAGCGCCTCCATCACCAGCTCGCCGATGGCCTGCGCAGAAATTTCGGTGTCCCCGCTGGTTTCGACCTGTCGCTGAATGCCGGAAACGAGCTTTTCGATCCGGCCCGGATCGATCGGGCGCTTGCGGCAGGCAATGTCCACCGATCGGGCAAGCTTGTCGCGGTCAAACGGCTGACGCTCGCCATCGCTTTTCATCACCCAGACATCGCGCAACTGAATACGTTCGAATGTCGTGAAACGGGCGGCGCACGCCTCGCACTGGCGGCGGCGGCGGATCGCGGCGCCATCCTCGGTGGGCCGCGAATCCTTTACCTGGCTGTCTTCATGTCCGCAAAAAGGGCAGCGCAATCGCGTTATCCTTCATAGATCGGGAAGCGGGCGCACAAGGATGCGACCCGTTCGCGAACATTCGCCTCAACCGCCGGGTCGCCTGCTTCGCCCTTGTCGCGGAGCGCTTCGAGCACGTCGGCGATCATGTCGCCAATCGCTTCGAACTCCGCCACGCCGAAACCGCGCGTGGTGCCTGCCGGCGAACCGACGCGGATGCCGCTGGTCTTGGTGGGCGGCAGGGGATCGCCCGGTACGCCATTCTTGTTGCAGGTGATGAAGCTGCGTTCCAGCGCCTCGTCAGCGTCCTTGCCGCTGATGCCGAAGGGA
>CAYGOH010000105.1:1780-7123 GCA_964351385.1 uncultured Sphingobium sp.
CTTTGCCGCGATGACATGCATCAGCGGTCCGCCCTGAAGGCCGGGGAACACGGCGGAGTTGATCTTCTTGGCGATAGCTTCGTCGTCGGTCATGATCATGCCGCCGCGCGGGCCGCGCAGCGTCTTGTGGGTCGTTGTCGTGACGACATGGGCATGGCCGAAAGGCGTCGGGTGCACGCCGCCTGCGACGAGGCCTGCAAAGTGCGCCATATCCACCATGAACAGCGCACCAACCTTGTCGGCTATGGCGCGGAAGCGCGCAAAGTCGATGATGCGGGGATAGGCACTGCCGCCTGCGATGATGAGGGTCGGCTTGCTCTCTACTGCCAGCGCTTCGACCTCGTCATAATCGATGACGTGGGTGTCTTCGCGCACGCCATATTGGACCGCGTTGAACCATTTGCCGGACATCGCGGGACGCGCGCCGTGGGTCAGGTGGCCGCCGGCATCCAGGCTGAGGCCCATGATTGTGTCGCCCGGCTTCGTCAGCGCGAGCATCACGCCGCCATTGGCTTGCGCGCCCGAGTGCGGCTGCACATTGGCGAAGCCGCAGCCGAAAAGCTCTTTCGCGCGATCGATTGCAAGTTGCTCGACATCATCGGACGGCGCGCAACCCTGATAATAACGCTTTCCGGGATAGCCTTCGGCATATTTGTTGGTGAAGACCGAGCCCTGCGCCTCCAGAACTGCCTTGCTGACGATATTCTCGCTCGCGATCAGCTCGATCTGGTTCTGCTCACGCTTCAGTTCGTTGCCGATGGCGGCTGCGACGGCCGGGTCGCGGCCTGCGACACCTGCGGTGAAGAAATCCGCTGCGCGAATATCATTGGCGGCTTCGAGTGTGGCGGCGTTGCTCATGGGCGATCCTTTCTGGCTCAGAGCGCTGGATTGGAGAGTTTGTCGACGCGGCGCTGGTGACGGTCGCCGCCAAAGCCGGTGCTGATGAAGGCCGATATGCAAGCCTTGGCCATTTCTATTCCGACGAGGCGCGCGCCCATCGCGATGACGTTGGCGTCGTTATGCTCGCGGGCGAGCGTGGCCGACAGCGGCTCGGACACGAGCGCGCAGCGGCAGGCGGGGTTGCGATTCACCGACATGGAAATGCCGATGCCCGAACCGCACAGCGCGATGCCGAAATCTGCCTCGCCCGACGCGATGGATCGCGCGAGTTTGTATCCATAATCGGGATAGTCGACGCTGTCCGTGCCTTCGGGGCCGAGGTCGGCCACAGCATGCTCCTGATCGCGGAGCCACTGGGCGAGATCGCGCTTCAGATCTACGGCGGCATGGTCAGAGGCAATGGCAATACGCATGAGCGGGCGTCCCGGACGATTCGATGTGCCGCCTATCTAGGCGCGCCGTCATGGAATTGCCACCTTCGCGTATGGGCTTTATGCGAGCAGCCGCAAAAGGAGAAAGAGCATGCCCGAATCCGGGATGTCGGGAATGATATTGTCGCTGCTGATGCTGGCTGGGATAGCGCTGGGTGCGGGCGGGGTGTATTTGATTGCGAAGCGCCCGGACAGCCGCAAGCAGGGCTGGCTGATGATCGTCGCGGGGATGGTCATGTTCGCGAACGTGGCGATCTGGGTTGCCCCGCTCTAACTGAAAGGTCAGGCCTCGCTTCGCAGCGCCCCATATGCGCCGTAGGTCGAGACGCAGAACGGGACGCAATAGGTTAGCCCGGCCCGCCACCAGATAATCTCCCCTCCGGACAGGATTGTGCCGCCCTGATTGATCAGGTTGAGGATGGTGCCGACGATCAGGCCGACCACAAATGACCGGACCAAGACTTTGCCGGAGAGTGCATGTCTGAGCGCGTCGCGCTTGTTCACGGCAAGATCCTTCTATCTCTGGACGGTTGCCTGCGCGACACGGAACTTCCCCAACCCGTTATTTGATCGGCGAATCCGGCGCGAGGCGCATGTCGAGATAATTGTCGACCGACATCATCACCTGATCGAGTTCATTTTCGAAGAAGTGGTTGGCGTTCCTGATCTCGTCATGGTGGATCGTGATGCCCTTTTGCGTGCGCAGCTTGTCGACCAGCTTTTGCACGGCAGTGGCGGTGACGACCTCGTCATGCGTACCCTGCACAATGATGCCCGAGGAGGGGCAAGGCGCGAGGAACGAGAAATCATACATGTTTGCAGGCGGCGCGACCGAGATGAAGCCGCGGATTTCCGGGCGACGCATCAACAGCTGCATGCCTATCCACGCGCCGAACGAGAAGCCTGCGATCCATGTCGTCTGCGCTTCGGGGTGAAAGCTCTGCACCCAGTCGAGCGCGGACGCCGCATCGGACAGCTCACCGATGCCATTGTCGAACGTGCCCTGGCTACGCCCCACGCCGCGAAAGTTGAAGCGCAGCGTTGCGAAACCGCGCTGCACAAATGTCTTGTAGAGCGCCTGCGTGATGCGATCGTTCATCGTGCCGCCACCCTGGGGGTGCGGGTGCAGGATCATCGCAACGGGCGCGCGGGGACGGGGGGGAGGGCTGAAGCGCCCCTCTAGACGACCCTCTGGGCCGGGGAAAATGACGTCGGGCATGGCACCTGGCTGATAGCAAAAGACCGAGAAATCCATCTCCGGCACAGGATGCTGGCGATGGTCGAATGAGCGCCTATATAGGACTGCGCCCAAGTTTCGCAATAAAATGAGTCTTTCCTTGCCGCATTCGCCCTTACCCGCCGGAAAAAAGCGCATCTATCTCGATCATGCCGCGACCAGCCCGTTGCGGCCCGAAGCGCGCGCGGCGATGGAGGAAGGCTGGCGCATCTGGGCCAACCCCTCCTCTCCGCACAGCGAGGGCAGGGCTGCGCGCGCGGCGCTGGAGGATGCGCGGGCGCGGATCAAGGCGGCGCTGAAATGGGATGGGGAGTTGATTTTTACGTCGGGCGCGAGCGAGGCGATTTCCCTCGCGATGAGCCGGGCAAAGGTCGACCGGAAGCTGATCTCTGCGGTGGAGCATGAAGCCGTGTTTCGCGCTGCGCCCGATGCGGAGGTTCTGCCGGTCGCCGGGTGTGACAGCGCTTTCAAGGGAGAGGTCACGGAAGAAATTTTGGCGGAAGCGCTGAAACGTCCGGGCAGGGCTTTAGTCGCCATTCAAACCATTAACTCGGAAACAGGTTCGCATCAGCTCGGCAATGCGCGCAATCCGCTGGCCGAGATGGTGAGGGAAGCGAACGGATTATTCCTGTCAGATTGTTCGCAATCCGCGTGCGAAGATCGCCTCCCCGACGCAGATATGGTCGTGGTGTCCGCACACAAGCTCGGTGGTCCGATCGGCATCGGCGCATTGCTCGTGAGGGATTTTGCAATGCTAGAACCCATGGGCGGCCACGAATATGGCTATCGCATGGGCACTGAAAATATGCCTGCTGCGTTGGGGTTCGCCGCGGCACTGGAGGCTGGCGGCACCGAGAGTTGGGCTCACGATGTGGATGACGTACGCGCGTTCCGGAAGGCCCTCTGGGATCATGGTGAGCTTGTTCATCCCGGCAACAATTGCTGGCATATCATTGCGGTTGCCATGCCGACGCTTTCTGCCGCAGCGCAACTTATGCGTTTCGATAGTATGGGCATTTCGGTGTCAGCGGGCAGCGCCTGCTCGTCTGGAACGCTGAAACGCAGTCGCGCGATGAAGGCATTTGGCATTGATGAGGACACAGCTTCCCGAACGATCCGCGTCAGCCTGGGCTGGAACACGACGCGCGACGATCTGGATCGCTTTGTCGAAGCCTATTCCCAGCTGGCGCGGGGCGCATGATCTATCTCGATTATCAGGCCACCACGCCGCTCGCGCCCGAGGTGTTCGGGGCGATGACGCCATGGCTGCGGGATCATTTCGCCAATCCGCACAGTGCGCATCGCCCCGGACGCGCGGCTGCCGCTGCCGTTGAAGTGGCGCGCGACCGGGTTGCGGCGATGATGCCGCCGAGCGGTCGTGTGGTCTTCGCTTCGGGCGCAACGGAAGCGCTCAATATTGCGATCCATGGTGCGGCACTGCGCGCGCGTGCGACCGACCCAAAGCGCGTTCGTATTCTGACGCCGGAAACCGAACATGCTGCCGTGCGCGATACAGTGCTGGCGCTGGGCGCGGAAGGGTTTGAACCGGTCTTGCTGCCCGTCCGGCCCGATGGCCTGCTCGATTTGGCGGCGGTTGAGGCCGAACTGGATGATTGCACCGCCTTGCTCGCGGTGATGCTCGTGAACAACGAAATCGGCGTGATCCAGCCTGTCGAGCAACTGGCGGGTATGGCACATGATGCGGGCGCGCTGTTCCTGTGCGATGCCGTGCAGGGCTTTGGGCGCATCGATTTGCCGCAATCCGCGGACATGATCGCCATCAGCGGCCACAAGATCCATGGGCCCAAGGGCGTGGGGGCGTTGTGGCTGAAAGACGGCCTCGACCTGCCGCCGCTCATCCATGGGGGTGGGCAGGAGGGCGGCCTGCGTTCGGGCACGCTGTCTCCTGCGCTTTGCGTCGGACTGGGCGAGGCCGCGCGCCTGATGGACGCGCGCCATGCGGATGATGCGCGTCATATCGAAAGCCTCTGGAACCGGGCGCGGGCGCTTTTTTTGCAGTGGGCGCTTAATGGCGATGCCGATGCGCGGTTTCATGGAAACCTCAACCTGCGCGTTGAAGGCTTGGATGGCGCGCGCCTGATGTCGGAGTGTCGCGATATCGCCTTCTCGCTGGGCTCGGCCTGCGCGAGCGGATCGGGCCGCCCCAGCCATGTGTTGCGGGCATTGGGCCTCAGCGATCGCGAAGCGCGGTCGTCCATCAGGCTTGGCTTTGGCCGCTATACGACTATGGAAGAACTGGAAGAAGCGGCGGACGCGATCAATCGTGCCGCCGAGCAACAGAAATCCTTCTGAAAGGACGCATGCATGCCCAAGGTTCGCTTCATCAGCGCAGATGGTGAAGAAACGCAGGAGGTCGAGGCCAAAAGCGGAGACTGCTTGCTGGATGTGGCGCAGGCCGCCGGGCAACCCCTCGAAGGCACCTGCGAAGGACAAATGGCGTGCTCGACCTGCCATGTTGTCGTCGATGCGGACGATTTTGCGAAACTGCCGCCTGCCAGCGAGGCGGAGGAAGATATGCTGGACCTCGCCGCCGCAGCGACACGGACGAGCCGCCTCGCCTGCCAGATCACGCTGAGCGATGCACTCGACCCGCTGACCGTGCGCATGCCGGGCGAGTGGCATGATATGCAGGGCGTCTGATTGCTGATGCTGCGCTTGCATTACCGTCGCTGAGTCGCCATATGGCGCGCGGGAGTCGGGCGGACGCAGTGTTCGCGAACCTGGTCAGGTCCTGACGGAAGCAGCCACAGTGAT
>CAYGOH010000106.1:0-2060 GCA_964351385.1 uncultured Sphingobium sp.
CTGATCCTCGACGGGCTTGATTTCGACCGGCGGGTCGATGAGGCCGGTGGGGCGGATCACCTGTTCGGTAAAGACGCCGCCGGTCTGCTCCATCTCCCATCCGCCCGGCGTTGCCGATACGCTGACCGTCTGGGGCCGCATCGCATCCCATTCGTTGAAGCGCAGCGGGCGATTGTCGATGCAGCTCGGCAGGCGGAAACCATATTCGGCAAGCGTCACCTTGCGCCGGTGGTCGCCGCGCGCCATCGCGCCGATCTGCGGCACGGTCTGGTGGCTTTCATCGACAAACAACAGCGCGTTTTCGGGGAGATATTCGAACAGCGTCGGCGGCGGCTCGCCGGGCAGGCGACCGGTCAGGAAGCGCGAATAATTTTCGATGCCCGCGCAGCTTCCGGTCGCGGCGATCATCTCCCGATCGATATTGGTGCGCTGCTCCAGTCGTTGCGCCTCCAGCCACTTGCCCTGCTCCCCCAGTTCCTTCAGCCGCTCGCTCAGCTCGAAACGGATCGCCTCCATCGCCTGTTTCAGCGTGGGGCCGGGGGTGACGTGGTGCGAATTGGGAAAGACCTTCACATAATCGAGCTTTGCGGACGTCTTGCCGGTCAGCGGGTCGAACTCGCTGATATCCTCGATCTCGTCGCCAAAGAAGCTGATGCGCCAGGCATTATCCTCATAGTGGGACGGGAAAATCTCCAGATTGTCGCCGCGCACGCGGAAGGAACCGCGCGCAAAGGCGGTGTCGTTGCGGCGATATTGCAAGGCGACGAGTTTGCGGATCACCTCGCGCTGATCGACTACCTCACCCTTTTTCAGGCTGAACGTCATTGCCGAATATGTTTCGACCGATCCGATGCCATAGATGCAGGACACCGATGCGACGATCAGCACGTCGTCCCGTTCGAGCAACGCGCGCGTGGCCGAGTGGCGCATCCGGTCGATCGCCTCGTTCACGCTCGACTCCTTTTCGATATAGGTGTCGGACCGCGGGACATAGGCTTCGGGCTGGTAATAGTCGTAATAGCTGACGAAATATTCGACCGCATTTTCGGGAAAGAAGCTTTTGAACTCGCCGTAAAGCTGCGCGGCGAGAATCTTGTTGGGTGCGAGCACGAGGGCGGGGCGCTGCACCGCCTCTATCACCTTGGCCATCGTGAAGGTCTTGCCCGAGCCGGTGACGCCGAGCAGCACCTGATCGCGCTCGCCCTCTTGCGCCGAAGCCACCAGCTCCGCAATCGCGGTCGGCTGGTCGCCCGAGGGGCTGTAATCGGAAACAAGTTTGAACGCCTTGCCACCCTCGGCCTTTTCGGGCCGGGCGGGGCGGTGTGGGATGAAGCTCTGGCCGGTTTCCGGCTCGTCCAGCGTGGTTCGGATTTGAATAGCCATCGCCTGTTGATATGGTGCACCCCGGTCAAAGGCGCAATGCATCCTTGTGCGCCGCCAACAGGGAGAGTTTCTGTCATGAGGAAAATCGCAATTCTGGCTGCGGCTGGCGCATTGCTGGCCTTGAGCGCCTGCGGCAAGGGCGAGGAGGAAGCCGCCGGCGGTGCGTCCGGTGAACCGCAGACCGCGCAAGAGGTCGCTTCGGAAATGAAGAAAATCGCGATCCAGCCCGGCGAATGGGAATCGACGACCGAGGTGGTCGATGTGCGCATGGACAACCCGCCGCAGGGCATGCCCAATGGCATGCTAGACATGATGAAGGGTCGCAAGACGAGCACGAAGAACTGTATCACGCCAGAACAGGCCGCCAATCCGGAGGCCGAATTTCTCGCCTCGCAGAAAAATGACCAATGCACCTACAAAGGGTTCGAAATGTCCGGCGGAGTCATCAAGGGCACTGTATCTTGCCCCAGCGGTGATGGTGGTACGGCGGATGTCGCGATGACGGGCAGCTACACCCCCGCCAGCTATGTGATGGAGATGGAAATGAACGCCGCGAATCTGGGCGGACCGTCGACCGCCGGCATGGCGATGTGGATGAAGATGCGTACGACCGGCAAGCGTATCGGAGAATGCGCTGCGGATGGAAAATGAACCGGCCGCACCGGTCGCTGAAGAGA
>CAYGOH010000106.1:2070-3426 GCA_964351385.1 uncultured Sphingobium sp.
CGACCGGAATTTGATCTCTCGGCCTATCTCAACCGCATCGGACTAAACGCGGCACCCGATGTCACGCCCGCCGGTTTGGCGCAGGTTCAGCGCGCGCATCGCTTGGCGATTCCGTTTGAAAATCTAGACATTCCGCTCGGTTGCGGCATCGCTCTCGACCGCGCGGCAGTGTTCGAAAAGCTCGTCCATCGTCGCCGTGGCGGCTATTGTTTTGAACAAAACGGGCTGTTTGAAGATGCGTTGCGCGCGCTGGGCTTTTCTGTCCGGCCGTTGCTTGCGCGGGTTCTGCTGGGCATGGAAACAGGCGTGGTGGCGCCATTGACGCATCAGCTTGAGCTGGTGACGTTCGCAGGTGAAGACTGGATCGCCGACGCGGGGTTCGGTGGCAGCTTCTGCCCACCGATGCCACTTGCCGAGGGCCAGTCCGGTCCCGGCCCCGACGGTACCGTGCATCGCCTGCGGCGCGCTGACGGTTCGGCATGGTTGCTCGAACGGCTCGGCCCAGCGCGAATACGGATGGACGCAGCGGGATTGCTTCGGAATGGCAGCGCCAATATCTTTTTACGCTGAATGAGGCGCACGACGTTGACCGAGAGGTTGCCAATCACTGGACATCCACGCGCGCGAATACGCGCTTTACGACGCTGCTGGTGGCGAGCCGCGTGACCGAAGACGGTTTTGCCGCACTTACCGGACGGATGATGCGCATAAACGGCCTGCATGAGACCAGCGAGATGCTGCTCGACAGCCCTGCTGCCATGCAGGATGCACTCGACCGCCATTTCGGCATCATGGTAACGGCGGCGGAGGCGGAAACCCTGTTCGCATTCGCCCCAGACTAGGTATTTGACCGCCCGATCACACTGATCGGAAGACTCTGCTTTCCCCGACACGTTCATAGGGCTATCATATGACCCCGATTTTGCAGGGCTTGCCACTTGAGGGGCATACCCCCATAGGGACATGCGGTCGAATTCTTGGGTGGAATTCGGGGCGAGATAATTGGAGTAAGAGACGTGGGTGTGGCAAACTGGACGCCGGACAGCTGGCGGAGCCATGAAGGGCTGCAAATGCCTGACTATAATGACGGTGCGGCGCTTGCCGCTGCGGAAAAGCAGCTGAGCAGCTACCCGCCGCTGGTGTTTGCGGGCGAAGCGCGTGAACTGCAGGAGGATCTCGCCTCCGTGCAGCGGGGCGAGGCATTCTTGCTGCAGGGCGGGGATTGCGCCGAGAGCTTTGCTGAGTTCCACCCGAACAATATTCGCGATACTTTTCGCGTGCTGTTGCAGATGGCGGTGGTGCTGACCTTCGCGTCAAAGCTGCCGATCGTGAAGGTCGGGCGCATGGCCGGGCAGT
>CAYGOH010000106.1:3468-7109 GCA_964351385.1 uncultured Sphingobium sp.
CGGCGGCGACGCTGAACCTGTTGCGCGCCTTCGCGCAGGGCGGCTATGCCAATCTGCATCAGGTGCACCGTTGGACGCTCGATTTCATGGGCCGCAGCCCGTGGGCGAAGAAATTCACCGAGATGGCAGACCGGATCGGCGAGGCGCTCGATTTCATGCGGGCCTGCGGCATAGACGCCGAATCCGTGCCGCAACTCAACGGTACGAGCTTCTACACCAGCCATGAGGCGCTGCTGCTCCCCTATGAACAAGCACTGACGCGGCAGGATTCGCTGACCGGCGGGTGGTACGACACATCGGCGCATTTCCTGTGGATTGGCGACCGGACGCGGTTCGAAGGGTCTTCTCATGTCGAATATCTGCGCGGTATCGGCAACCCCATCGGCATG
Organism: uncultured Sphingobium sp.; assembly: GCA_964351385.1. Lineage (GTDB taxonomy): Bacteria > Pseudomonadota > Alphaproteobacteria > Sphingomonadales > Sphingomonadaceae > Sphingobium. The sequence goes on from CAYGOH010000106.1 coordinate 3,858, forward strand.
AAATGCGGACCCAGCCTGGAGCCGGACGCGCTGATCCGCCTGCTCGATACGCTGAATCCCAATCGCGTTGAAGGCCGCATCACACTGATCACGCGCTATGGCCATGACAAGATCGAGGCGGGTCTGCCCAAGCTGGTGCGCGCGGTGAAGAAGGAAGGGCATCCGGTGCTGTGGTCGTGCGATCCGATGCACGGCAATGTCGTCAAGGCGGCCAATGGCTACAAGACGCGCCCGTTCGAGCGCATTCTTGCCGAGGTGCGCGGCTTCTTCGCGGTGCACCGGGCAGAGGGTACGTTTGGCGGCGGCATCCATTGCGAGATGACGGGGCAGAATGTGACCGAGTGCACCGGCGGTGCGATTGCGATCACCGACGAGGGGCTGGTGGACCGCTATCACACGCATTGCGACCCGCGCCTCAATGCGGCGCAGAGCATTGAGCTGGCATTCCTGCTGGCCGAAATGCTGAACGACGAACTGGCCGAGCGGCGCAAGGCCGCTGCCTGAGACATATGAGGCTTACCCGCGGCGGGGGTAAGCCTATTCCTTGATCAGCCCCAGCCGGCGCATCAACGCGGGCATGGTCAGGCCCTGGATGAATATCGAGAAGGCGACCACGGCGAACGCGATGGTGATGATCTCCTCGCGCTCGGCGAGCGTGGTGGGCAACGCCAGCGCGAGCGCCAGTGCGAGCGCGCCTTTCAACCCGCCCCACACCAGCACATGCTTGTATTTCCACGGAATCGCGACCTTGCTGCGCGCGAACATCGCGGCCACCGGATAGATCGCGGCGGCCCTGCCGACGAGGGACAACAAAGTCGCCACCAGCGCCGCGCCGACCACCGGCATGAAGCTTTGCTCCGCCTCGCGCCCGCCGATCAGAATGAAGATCAGGCTGTTGACGAGAAACGCGGCATATTCCCAGAAGTTGACGACCGCCGGGTGCCCCTCGTCCGAAATCGAGCCCATGAAGCCATAATTGCCGACGATCAGGCCCGCCGTCAGCGTCGCAAGGACGCCGGACAGATGAAAATGCTCGGCCAGCAGGAAGCTGCCATAGGCGATCAATGTCGTCAGCGTCACCTCGACCAGGCGGTCGGTCGTGCGTCCGGCGATCAGGATCAGCGGCACCGCGACCACGGCGCCCGCGGCAATGCCGCCCGCAACGGTGATCAGCAATTTGGTCGAGACTATGGAGAATGTCGGTTCCGTTCCGGCCGCCACCAGCATCAATATGGCGAAGGCCACCGCCGCCACGCCGTCATTCAGCAAACTTTCCGATTCGACGAGCAGGTGCAGGCGGTGCGGCACCTTCACCGTCTTGAACATGGCGATGACCGACACCGGGTCGGTTGCCGCCACAAGCACGCCGAAGAAGGCTGCGCCCAGCCAGCTCCAGCCGACAAGATAATGCATACCGGTCGCAACGATGGCAGCGGCCAGCACCACGCCCAGCGTCACCAGCGCGAGCAGCAGCGGCATTTCGCGACGGAACGGCTTCCAGCTTATCTGAATGGCGGCTTCGAACACCAAGGGCGGCAGAAATACCTCGAAAATAAGCTCGGGCGTCAGCGGCATTTCGATACCGAACGGCAACAGCGCCAGAGCGATACCCGCCACGACCAGCCCGACAGAATAGGGCACCCCCCATCGCCGCGTCAGCATCGCCACCAAAGAGGCGATGAACAGCAACAGGCCCAAAGTGGCGAAATCGAAATGCTGCATATGTACTGCCTGCTAAATAAACGGCTTGTGAGCCGGGATCATGGTTTTTTCAACATTTCGAGTGCGGCTGACGTCATGGCTTCGACCCCGGTTGCGATGGTCTGTTCGGGGGCAGGCGCCCACAACGGGCTGTGCAGGGATGGCAGTGCGCTGACGTCGCCCTTGGCGGCGTCCCATTTGTCCTGCGGTACGGCACCGAGCCAGAAAATCAGGCTTTGTATCTCTTTGCCGTCGCCGGTGCGGTATCTCCCGAAATCCTCGCCGCCCATTGTTGGCGTCTTGCGCACGGCGCGCTCTCCAAAACGGTCCTGAAACAGCGCAATGATGTGCCCGGTCATCGGCTCGGTATTGAGCGCGGCGGGGGTAAATGTCTCGCCATGGGTGATAACGGGCATCCTGTCGTCGGGCATGCCGGCCGACACCGCCTCGCCCTTTGCGACCCGCGCGATGGCGTCCAGCAATTTCTTCCTTGCGGCGTCGGAATAGCTGCGCACCGTCAGTTCCAGTGTCACTTCATCGGGAATGATGTTGCGCTTGGTTCCACCGTTGATCTTGCCGACAGTGATGACTGCGGGCTCCTGAGGGTCGATTTCGCGCGAAATGATCGTCTGTAATGCGCCGACGATGCGCGCGGCCAGGACGACGGGATCTTTTGTGTTGTGCGGATAGGCGCCATGCCCGCCCACGCCCTTCACAAGTATGTCGACGGAATCGACATTGGCGAACGTATAGCCAGGAGACCAGCCGATGGTCCCTGCGGGCAGGTCAGCCGCGTCATGCAGGGCGATGGCGGCATCGGGCTTGGGAAAGCGGGTGAACAGACCATCGTCCAGCATCGCCTTCGCTCCGCCGCCTACCTCCTCGGCAGGCTGGGCGATCATCATCAATGTGCCGGACCATTCCGCCTTGCGCGCAGCCATCTGCTGCGCCGTGCCGATCCAGCTCGACATATGGATGTCGTGGCCGCAGGCATGCATCACGCCATTCTCGACGCTGGCATAGGGCAGGCCCGTCGCCTCCGTGACCGGCAGGCCATCCATGTCGGTGCGGATCATCAGCACAGGGCCGGACCCGTTCTTCATGACCGCGACGATGCCGGTCCCGCCCACGCCGGTGGTGACGACAAAGCCAAGCGTGCGCATCCGCTTGGCGAGCAGGGCCGATGTCCTGACCTCCTGATGGCTGAGTTCAGGATGCCTATGCAGGTCGCGATATAGCGAGAGCAACGCGGGAAGATCCGCTCGTACGGCCTCGCGCAGCCCTTCGGCCTGAACCGCGCCGGGCATCGCTGCGGCCAGCAGACCGGCGGCGATCATCATGGGTCGGAAGGTCATGGCGGCAGCCTAGGGCGCGACAGTCAACAGCGTCAAGCGCGAGGCGCGCCATTTTGGTGCTGCGCAGTTCGCTTGATTATTGGTGCGCCTGCCGCTAATGGCCTGTGCCACCACGGGCGCCCGCATGAAGGGATATCCCATGGCCCCTTCGTCTAGCGGTCAGGACGCGGCCCTCTCACGGCTGAAACACGGGTTC
>CAYGOH010000107.1:0-2404 GCA_964351385.1 uncultured Sphingobium sp.
TGAGGAGAACGAGCATGACGTCGATAAGCGGCGTCGTGTTCATTTCCATCATCGGTTCGCCATCGTCTTTACCGCCACTCATGGCCATGGTCTAAACTCCTGCGAAACGCTTACAGACGGCGGACTTTAATGTCGCTCGGGTCAGGCTGGGAAATGAATCCAACCTTGGGGAACCCTGCCATCTGCATCGTGTAAATGGTGCCCCCGATGCAACGATAGGGCGTGTTGATGTCACCCCGGATATGCACCTCGGGAAGGTCTTCAGGTGTGAGATTTTCCACCCCACCGGCCTTGTCGATATCTGACTTCAACTTCGCCACGGCCCGGTCGAGCAGTTCCGACGAGTTGACGCGTGTCAAATTCCAGAACACCTCGCAGGCGCCATCATCTCCAACGTTGATAGAGAGGGAAACATTTTCCGGCTTCGTCGTCGTCGGTTCGAATGCGACCTTCGGCAGCTCCAGATCGATCGTCTGAACCACGACCGGAACCGCGATCAAGAAAATGATGAGAAGCACCAACATGACGTCGACGAGCGGCGTCGTGTTGATTTCGGACATCGGCTTTTCGTCGCCGCCGTCGGATCCAACGCTCATTGCCATCGATTCAGTATCCTAGCTTGTTGTTTTATAGGGGCCTAAAAGCGTCTGGAGGCCGTGCCGAAGCGTGGCCCCCAGTCGTCTTGTTCCTTAGGCCTTCTTGGGCGCTGCCGCGGCCGGACGCGCTGCGGCGGTCGGAGCCGCAGCAACAACTGGACGGACCTGACCGCCCGAAACGAGGTAGCCCAGAAGATCCACAGAGAAACCGTTGAGGTCTTCCTGGATCGCCTTGTTGCGGCGCTGCAACCAGTTGTAGGCAAGAACCGCCGGAACGGCCACAGCCAGACCGAGCGCGGTCATGATCAGAGCTTCACCAACAGGGCCTGCAACCGCGTCGATCGACGCCTGACCGGAGGCACCGATCTTGATGAGCGCGCGATAGATACCGATAACCGTTCCGAACAGACCGATGAACGGTGCCGTTGCGCCCACGGTTGCCAGGAATGCCAGGCCGCCACCGAGCTTGGAATTGATCGCGGCTTCCGAACGAGCGAGCGATCCGTGCATCCAGTCATGCGCTTCAACAGGGTCGGTCAGCTTGCCATGCTGTTCCTGAGCGGCGAGACCATCGTCAACCAGCTGCTTGTAAGCGCTGTTCTTTTCGAGCTTGGCCGAGCCTTCTTTCAGCGATGCCGAACGCCAGAAGCTCTGACGGACCTTCTTGCCCTGGCCCAGAATCTTCTGCTGCTCGATCAACTTCGTGAACAGGATATAGAAGGAGAAGATGGACATCAGGCAGAGAATTCCGAAAACGGTCTGCGAAATAATGCCACCTTCTTCGAGGGCTGCCTTCAGGCCGTAAGGATTTTCCTCAACCTGAGGAGCAGCAGCGGCTGCAATGGAGATCAACATTTTAAAACTTCCCTCTCAAAATCAAAAACATCAAGATTAGCGTCAAGAAATTAGGCGAGCACCGAAAGCCTGGGCTCCCGGTACTCGCCGGAATCCGCCAGACGAACCGGCTCGACCAGGAATCTGTCATGGCATTGCCATCCGATCCCTCAGCAGCCCTGAAGCGAGCCCTGCGCATCAGCAGACGGCATGCTTCAGCATCCAGATCAGCATGCCCGCTGGACGAAATGATAGTGCAGTCCGTGGGTCTGCCATTCGTACCCACCGCGAGGCGGACACCAACCGTACCCTGACGCTCTTCGCGAAGAGCGCGGCTCGGATAGTCGTCAGACGTCACCCAGCTGCCGGGGTTTCCGCGTGGCGTAGCCTTGGTTGCGGGCCGCGGCGGCGGCGCCGGCGTTGGCGGCAGAACCGGCGGCAGCGGCAACGGCTTGGGAGCCGTGTCGATGACCGGAGCAACCACCGGAGTCCTCACAATCGGCGGAGGCGCGACCACGGGCGGCGGCGGCACTTCTGCTGGCTTAGGAGGAGGTGGCGGCGGCTCGTCCGGTGGCGGCGGCTCTTCCTTCACATCAATAACGTTCAGCTGCTCTGCAGCTTTCTTGACATATTTCATGCCGAGACCAGTCACGAAAGCGTAACCGAGGACAGCATGAATCAGTGCGACGATAACGATCGAGATAGTACGACTCGATGCCTCCGAGTGGTCAGCGTAGGCCATTCAGCAACGACACTCCTTAACTCAACTTATATTTACAACAATGGCGACCGTTATTCAGGGCCCAGAATGCACACAGCAAAGCTGAATGCTCCAAAGGCCCCGCTTTGGTAGATTATTAATTTCTCGCCTTCCTATCGCGCTGTGCCATAGGACGCAAACCCTTTGTTATTCGTCCTACCTCCAAGGTGCGAAATTCTGTTAAATTATTTGCGTGTGACAATGATGTGACACA
>CAYGOH010000107.1:2414-5298 GCA_964351385.1 uncultured Sphingobium sp.
CATGGAACGACTGCGATCAACTGACCGGCTCCATAAAAGTCTATATAAGTATCTGTTTTTATTGCTAATCACTGCCGTCTCTTTTCATGTTGACGTTGGCGGCAGGTCTGCGCAGGCCGCCGAATCGGCATCGACAGTCACGCTGCGCTTTGCCGACGTGGCTGATTTGGCCACGGCCGCGCCAATCATCATCGATGGGCAGATCAAGCGAGCCAAAAAGGTTAAAATTCCGTCATCCACCCCCTCTTCACCCGCGGCCCAATACACCCTTGTCACTGCGAAGGTCGACCGACTGATTCGGGGTGACGGCGGTGTCGCCAAGGAAGTGAGCTTTCTTGTTGCAGACCGTAGCGGAATCGATGCCGCCAGTTTCAAGCCAAAGCGCGGTAGCAGGGTCATGATTTATGCGCGTCCGGGTAAAGGCCAGGACCAGGTTCAGCTTGTCTCGCGACACGCGATGCAGCCCTGGAGCTCGCAACTCGATGAAACGACGCGAACATTGGCGCTTGAAATGCTGCGTCCTGACGCCCCGCCGGCCATCCTCTCAGTGGGCGATGCCTTTCACAGTGCTGGCACGATAGTAGGTGAAGGAGAAACGCAGGTGTTTTTGGTGACACAAACCGGGGAACCGGTGTCGCTTTCGATCATTCATCGGCCCGGACAGCAACTCCGCTGGGGTGTATCCCTGGGCGAGATCGTCGACGAAACGGCAGTTCCGCCGTCGCGAAACACCTTGCTATGGTATCGTCTGGCCTGCGGCCTACCCGACAGCTTGCCAGCCAAATCCACGCGAAACCTCGTTTTCGCCGACGCCCAGGCAGCATGGCGCGATTATCGATTTGTGATTGAAAGCCTTGGCAGCTGCGGCCGCGCATTGTAGCGGGCTGCTCACACTATTGCATTAATCGACAAAATTTCGGGGGCACAGAACTCACAATGAACGATAATCGTCCGATGCGCATCGCTATAGTCGGCCTGGGCACGGTTGGCGCTGGCGTTATCCGCTTGCTGGACAGCAATCGTGAACTCATCACCCGGCGCGCGGGCCGACCCATTGAGGTGCTGGCCGTAACGGCACGCGATCGCAACAAGGACCGCGGCGTGGATCTGTCTCGCTTCGACTGGGTCGACGACATGACGGAACTGGCAACGCGGGAGGACATCGACGTCGTCGTAGAGCTGATCGGCGGCTCCGATGGCCCTGCCCTCGCGCTGGCACGCGGGGCGCTGGGCGCTGGAAAGCCTTTGGTCACCGCCAACAAGGCCATGCTCGCGCACCATGGTCTTGATCTTGCCAAGCTTGCGGAAGCCTCGGGCATCCCCCTCAAATATGAAGCCGCGGTTGCGGGCGGTATCCCGGTCATCAAGGGGCTACGAGAGGGCGCTGCCGCCAATGAGATCAGCCGGGTCTCCGGTATCCTCAACGGTACGTGCAATTATATCCTGACCACTATGGAGCATGACGGTCGCGATTTCGATGACGTCCTTGCCGAAGCGCAGCAGCTCGGCTTTGCCGAGGTGGATCCGACATTCGATATCGACGGAATCGACGCCGCCCATAAACTTTCCATTCTCGCGAGCCTCGCATTCGGGACGCAAATCGATTTCGATGCGGTGGAGATAACCGGCATTCGCGATGTTCAGGCATTCGATATCCGGGAAGCAGGCGCTCTGGGATATCGCATCCGTCTGATCGGGATGGCGGAAAACCGCGAGAACGGCCTTTTTCAGCGCGTTCATCCCATGCTCGTTCCGCAATTCCACTCCCTCGCGCATGCCGAAGGGGCGCTCAATGCCGTCGTTGCCGAGGGTAATTTCGTGGGAAGCCTGCTTTTCCAAGGCGCGGGCGCTGGCGAAGGCCCAACCGCATCGGCTGTTGTCGCCGACCTGATCGATGTCGCCAGAGACGAATATGGCGATCCGTTCGCCATGCAGGTGGGACAGCTCACCTCCCCGCCAAAGGCAGACACCGGCGCGCATGTCAGCCGGACCTATCTCCGCTTCATCGTGAAGGACCGGCCCGGCGTGCTGGCGGAGATCGCAGCAGCAATGCGCGATGCCGGCGTATCGATTGAAAGCGTCATACAACGCGGCGCCAGCGAGGACGGTTCGGTTCTGCTGGTCGTCGTCACCCATGGCACCGAAGAACGAGCCGTCACGCAAACACTGCGGCAACTGGAAGGCTCGGACAGTATAATCGCCAAGCCCGTCGTAATGTATATTCTGGACTGAATTTCACTATCTATTAGACGTTCACTCCTTAGGGTTACTCTCGACATCACAGCGCTCGCCCTATATCGGGGCCGCATCAAAATAATTGGAAGGCAGATAGTATGACGGTGCAAGCGAGTTCGGTTCTCGATCGCGTTCTGGTTCTGGAGATGGTTCGCGTAACCGAATCCGCTGCGATCGCGGCCTCTCGGCTCATTGGTCGCGGCGATGAAAAGGCCGCGGACGCAGCGGCGGTTGAGGCGATGCGCACGGCATTTGACGAGCTGTACATGGACGGCACCGTGGTGATCGGCGAAGGCGAACGCGACGAAGCGCCGATGCTCTATATCGGTGAGAAGGTGGGCGGAGCGCCCGGTACCGGCCCCAAGATCGACATCGCGCTCGACCCGCTCGAAGGAACGACGATCACGGCCAAGGCTGGTCCCAACGCGCTGGCCGTACTCGCCGCAGCCGAAGAAGGCTGCCTGCTTAACGCGCCCGATGTCTACATGGAAAAGCTGGCCGTCGGCCCGGGCTACCCGGACGATGTCATCGACCTCAACAAGTCGCCGACCGAGAATGTGCAAGCCGTGGCCACGGCCCAGCGCGGCAAGCCGGAGGAGACCCTGCGCTGGGGCCTTGCCGGGCCCCGCCACGACCAAGCGATGGCAGC
>CAYGOH010000107.1:5308-5775 GCA_964351385.1 uncultured Sphingobium sp.
GTCATTGCGACGACCAACCCGGAAACGAATATCGACATCTATATGGGTTCGGGCGGTGCGCCTGAAGGCGTGCTTGCCTGTGCGGCGCTGCGTTGCGTGGGCGGCCAGTTCAAAGGGCGGCTGCTCTTCCGCAACGATGATGAGAAAGCGCGCGCGCGCAAATGGGGCATCACCGACCTCGACAAGGTCTATGACCTCAAGGAGCTGGCCAAGGGCGACTGTATTTTCGCCGCCACCGGTGTCACCGACGGGTCGCTGCTGCGTGGCGTGAAGCGCATGCCAGGCGGGCTCCTGACAACGGACAGCGTCGTCATGCGCGCCTCATCGGGCACCGTGCGCTGGATCAAGGGCGAACACCGCACCTCTCTCAAAGACAAATAAGCGGAAAGGCCGGACGGGCTGTTGCTCAGCTTTTCAAACGATAGCCCGTCCGGAATATCCAGGCGACGATAATCGCGCATAGCGTC
>CAYGOH010000107.1:5785-7013 GCA_964351385.1 uncultured Sphingobium sp.
ATAGCGTCAGCATGCCTGCAATGAATGCCATGCTGACGCCTATCGCAACATCGCCCTGTCCGAAGAATGTCCAGCGAAAGCCGCTGATCAGATAGATGATCGGATTGAACAGCGTGACCGTCCGCCACGGGTCGGGCAGCATGTGGATGGAATAAAAGGCGCCGCCCAGAAACGTCATCGGCATGATGATCAGCAGCGGCACGACCTGCAGCTGCTCAAAGCTTTTCGCCCATATTCCCAATATGAACCCGAACATGCAGAAGCTGACGGCGATCAACGCCATGAAGCCCAGCATCGCCACCGGATGCGCGACCTGAACGTCCACGAACAGATGCGCCGTCGCGAATATGACGAGGCCAACCATCATCGCTTTTGTGGCAGCGGCCCCGACATAGGCCAGAATCGTCTCTAACGGAGAGAGCGGCGCGGAGTGCAGCTCGTAAATGGTGCCAAGGAATTTCGGCATGTAGATGCCGAAGCTCGCATTGAAGATGCTTTCCTGAAACATCGACAGCATGATCAGGCCCGGCACGATGAAAGCGCCATAGGGAATCCCATTGATCTCCGTCATGCGTGATCCGATGGCCGAACCGAACACGATGAAATAGAGAGACGTGGTGATCACCGGGGTCATCAGCCCGGTCAACAGCGTTCTGCGGAAACGGTGCAGCTCGAACAGGTAGATGGAGGCGACGCCGCGCCAGTTCATGCCGCTCATGCCGCCGCCTCCTCTTCATCCATCTCGCCCGCATGCACCAGGCCCACAAATATGTCTTCGAGCCGGCTCTGTCGCGTCGTCACGTCGCGATATGCAATGCCAGCGCTGTCCAAGGCGCGCAGCAAGCCCGGCACATTGCCCTCTCCGCTGGCGGGCACATAATGATATTCCAGACTGCGTCCCTCCCCCGTCAGTGAAAGCTGCCACGAGGCAAGATCGTCCGGGATGTCTCGCAAAGGCTCTTGGAGCTGAACCGTAAGCATCTTCGTGCCCAATTTCTGCATCAGCGCGTCCTTCTCATCGACCAGCACCAACTTGCCCTTGTTGATGACACCGACGCGGTCGGCCATCTCTTCGGCCTCCTCGATATAATGCGTTGTCAAAATGATCGTGACGCCGGTTTCGCGCAGCTGCCGCAAGAGTTTCCACATGTCCTTGCGCAGCTCCACGTCAACGCCCGCCGTCGGTTCGTCGAGGAACAGGATGCGCGGCTCGTGGGCCAGCGCCTTG
>CAYGOH010000108.1:0-6950 GCA_964351385.1 uncultured Sphingobium sp.
TCGCGCGCGCGGCCGAAGCGGTGAACCCGCGCATGGAAACCGGCGAGATCGAAATTCGCGCCGACGACGCGGTCGTGCAGTCAGCCGCGCAGGAACTGCCGCTTCCGGTTGCCGGTGAGCAGGATTATCCCGAGGATATCCGTCTGCGCTATCGTTTCCTCGACCTGCGGCGGGACCGCCTGCACGCCAACATCATGTTGCGTTCGTCGGTCATTGCTTCGCTGCGCCGCCGGATGATCGATCAGGGCTTTACCGAGTTCCAGACGCCGATCCTGACGGCATCATCGCCCGAGGGGGCACGCGATTTCCTCGGGCCCAGCCGTATCCATCCCGGCAAATTCTACGCGCTGCCGCAGGCGCCGCAGATGTTCAAGCAGTTGCTGATGGTCGCGGGTTTCGACCGTTATTTCCAGATCGCGCCCTGCTTCCGCGATGAAGACGCGCGCGCGGACCGTTCGCCCGGCGAATTTTATCAGCTCGACTTCGAAATGAGCTTCGTCACGCAGGACGACGTCTTCAATGCGATTGAACCTGTTCTGCACGGCGTGTTCGAAGAGTTCGCGAACGGCAAGACGGTTACGCCCGCGCCGTTCCCGCGCATCCCCTTCGCCGAAGCGATGCTGAAATATGGCAGCGACAAGCCCGATCTGCGCAATCCGCTGGTCATCACCGACGTAACCGATCATTTCGCCGGCTCCGGTTTCGGCATATTCGCCGGTATCGTCGAAAGTGGCGGCGTCATCCGCGCAATCCCTGCGCCGGGTGCAGGGGCGGGCAGCCGCAAATTCTTCGATGACATGAACAGTTGGGCGCGTGGCGAAGGCTTCGCGGGTCTGGGCTATATCAACATCAAGGACGGCGTGCCCGGCGGACCCATCGCCAAGAACCATGGCGAGGAGAAGGCCGCCAAGCTGATCGAGGCGCTCGGCCTTGGACCCAATGACGGCGTATTCTTCGCTGCGGGTAAAGTCGGGCAGGCGGCAAAGCTTGCAGGCGCGGCGCGCACCCGCGTCGGTGAAGAGTTGAACCTCATTGAGCAGGGCTGCTTCAAATTCTGCTGGATCGTCGATTTTCCGATGTTCGAATATGATGAGGACGCGAAGAAGATCGATTTCTCGCACAACCCCTTCTCCATGCCGCAGGGCGAGATGGAGGCGCTGGAAACCAAGGATCCGCTCGATATCCTCGCATGGCAATATGACATTGTCTGCAACGGCGTAGAGTTGTCCTCAGGAGCAATCCGGAACCACCGCCCGGATATCATGTACAAGGCGTTCGAAATCGCGGGTTACAGCCCTGAGGATGTCGAAAAGAACTTCTCCGGCATGCTCAATGCGTTCAAATATGGCGCACCGCCACACGGCGGATCGGCTCCCGGTGTCGACCGCATCGTCATGCTGCTCGCCGATGAGCCCAATATCCGCGAAGTCGTGTTGTTCCCGATGAACCAGAAGGCCGAAGACCTGATGATGGGCGCGCCCAATGAGGTGTCGCTCAAGCAGCTGCGCGAACTGCACATCCGTCAGGTGGAACCCAGCAAGAGCTGATCTGCCTGGGGCAAAGCTGTTCCCTTTTGGGGCGGCTTTGCCGCAGCATATGGCTCGACTGCGTCACCGCTCGCCGATAGGGTCGCTTTATGACCATTGACCTCGCCGATTATGAAGACGGACCGTCCTATGACGGGGACTTCGACAAGGAGCTCGAAAAGCTTCAGCAGCGCATGGAGCGTGTGCAGGTCGCGCATATCGTTCACGAGAAAAAGAGCGTCATCGTCTTCGAAGGATGGGATGCTGCGGGCAAGGGCGGCATCATCAAACGGCTGACTGCGCGGCTCGACCCGCGCTTTTATGACGTCTGGCCTATTTCAGCGCCAACCCCTGAGGAAAAGGAGCGCCATTTCCTGTGGCGCTTCTGGAACAAGTTGCCCGCTGCGCAAGAGATCGGCATCTTCGACCGCAGCTGGTATGGCCGCGTTCTGGTTGAGCGCGTCGAAAGCTTCTGTTCGGAAAGCGAATGGAAGCGCGCCTATGACGAAATCAACGAATTTGAGGCGCAGCAGATCGATGCGGGCACCAACTTCGTGAAGATCTTCGTCCATGTGACGCAGGAAGAGCAGGACCGGCAACTGGCGCAACGTCTGGATAATCCATGGAAGCGCTGGAAAACCGGGCTTGAGGATTATCGCAACCGCAACCGTCGTGACGATTATTTCGAAGCGATGGACGACATGTTCCGATATACCAACACGCGCTGGGCACCATGGACCGTGATTGACGGCAATGATCGCAAATCTGCGCGTATTTCGGCGATAACGGCAATTATCGAAGCGCTCGAAGAGAAGGTGCCGATGGACATGCCGGATCGTGACCCGGCCGTGGAAAAGCTGGCGCGCAAGGCCTTTGGATATAAGCCGAAAGATTGAACTGCCGATCCAATCGACCGGCTCCTTCTGGAAATCATGATATATACCGCTTATATAGCGGCTTGAAACAATAGGGGTATGGCCATGTTCGGCTCGCTCATTGCATATCTGGATTCGGTGAAAGCGCGTGACCCCGCGCCCCGGTCCCGTATGGAAATCCTGCTATATCCGGGCGTGTGGTCGCTGTTCTGGCACCGTATCGCGCATGCCTTGTTCAACATGCGCCTCTATTTTCTGGCGCGCGCGGTAAACCACATGTCGCGCTTTCTCACCGGAAATGACATCCACCCCGGCGCAAAGATTGGGCGTAACCTCTTCATCGACCATGGCTTCACGGTCATCGGCGAGACCGCCGAGATCGGCAATGACGTAACGCTGTATCAGCATGTGACGCTGGGCGGCACGGATCCGGCGAACGGCATCGGCGGAAAGCGTCACCCGACGATCTGCGATGGCGCTATTGTCGGCTCGGGCGCGCAGGTGCTCGGCCCTGTCACGGTCGGCGCCCGCGCGCGGGTAGGGGCCAATGCGGTCGTGACCAAGGATGTGCCGGAGGCCGCGACGATGGTCGGCATTCCCGCGCGGCAGATGCTGGTCGACGTCACCGCCTATCAGCGGGATTTCGTGCCCTATGGCACGCCGTGCAGCGAGGTGTTCGATCCTGCCACTCAGAAGCTTGAAATCCTCCAGTGCGAGGTTGAGCGGCTCAACAAGGTGATCGCCGAGTTGATGACCGAACGTGACGCAAAGCGCAGGACCGCCAAAGATGACGCAGGCGAGGAGCGTGGTTGCGCCTGATGGGTGAGATCACCCCGTTTCCCCGACATCTGCAACCCAGTCAGACCGGATTTGAACGGCAGGAACTGTCGCGCATCATGGATCTCTACGGCCGGATGGTGTCCGCCGGGCACTGGCGCGACTATGCGATCGATTTCCACAAGGATGTCGCGATCTTTTCCGCATTCCGCCGTGCCGCCGAACGCCCGGAATATCGCATTGAAAAGCGCCCCGCTTTGCGTCACCGCCAGGGTATGTGGGCGCTGATCGGAGAGGCGGGCGCGGTCCTCAAGCGCGGGCAGGAACTGGGCGGCGTTCTCGCCCCGGTCGAACGCAAGCTGGTGCGTCTCATCGAGAAATAGGGCGGTGTCCATACTGGGCATCTTGTGTGACGGGCTTTTCGGCACGGCGCACTCGCGATCCGGTTTGCCGCAAAACGACTTTCCAAAATCGCTGTCTACTATAGTCTACTAAAACAGTAGAGTAAATTTCAAGCCTGTCATGAAACCGTCTTTTTAATGTCATTAATTTGTAATCAAAGTGCCATAGCGGCGTCACACCAATTTAAAGGGGCCAATATCGTGACACTGAAGTCCATGAAAATTCTTGCCGTGCTCGCCACCAGTGTGAGCTGGACCGCGACCGCATCGGCGCAATCATTGAACGCCGAAGACGCCGCGGCTCTCCGCGCAGAGCTGCAGGCGTTGAAAGCGCAGGTTCAAGCGCTCGAAGCGCGCGTCGGCCAAGCCGAAACCGCAACAACAGCCGCGACGGAAACCGCCCAGAAGGCGACCGAACTCGCTGCCAAGAAAGACGACGGCATAAAGATCAAGTTCAAGGGCGCGCCGGAGATCAGCGACGAGAAAGGCGGCTGGTCCTTCAAACCTCGTGGCCGCCTGCTGTTCGATGCCGCCTCGGTCAACGCGCCGTCCGCAATTGCCGATCGCGGCTTGGGCTTCTCCAACGAAGTGCGCCGCGCGCGCCTTGGCGTCGAGGGCGATATCCCCGGTGGTTTCGGCTATAAGTTCGAGCTGGATTTCGCCACCGGCGAGGCAGAGCTGACCGACGCATTTCTCGATTACAAATCGGGCGGGCTTACCGTCACCGTCGGCCAGCACAATAATTTCCAGGGCCTTGAGGAGCTTTCCAGCTCCAACGACACAAGCTTCATGGAACGCGCCGCCTTCACCGATGCGTTCGGCTTCAAACGTCGCATTGGTGTTTCGGCGCAATATCATAGCGGCATCGTGCTGGCGCAGGCGGGTGTTTTCACGGACAATGCCGCCGACCTTTCCAGCGATGAAAATGACAGCGTCAGCGTCGATACGCGCCTTGTCGTAGCGCCCAAGCTCGGCGACGCACAGCTTCATTTCGGCGTCTCCGCCCATTGGCGCGATCTTGGCGATTCGGTCACATCAGTTCGCTATCGTCAGCGGCCGCTGGTGCACTCCACCGACACCCGTTTCATCGATACGGGCACATTGGGAGCGCCATCCGATGAAACCGGCTATGGTGCCGAAGCTGCGGTTATAGCGGGCCGTTTTCATGCTGCGGGCGAAGCCTATTGGCAGAAAACCGGATTTGCGACCGTGGCTGACCCGACCTTCTTCGGTGGCGCGATCGAGGCGGGCTTTTTCCTGACCGATGACAGCCGCGAAAATAAGGGCGGCATGTTCAAGGGCGTGAAGGTCAAGAACCCGGTCGGGCAGGGTGGTATCGGCGCCGTGCAGTTCAACGTTCGCTACGACCATCTCGATCTTACCGATGCGGGCATCGTCGGCGGAACGCAGGATGGCTATATGGCGTCGCTTATCTGGACGCCGGTCAGCTATGTCCGCTTCATGCTCAACTATGCACGCATGGAGTATAAGGATGCTGCGGTACGAGCTGCCGGTGATGCCTCTTACGGCGTCGATGTTCTGGGCGTGCGCTCGCAAGTTTCCTTCTGATCGGAAGGACAAGAGGTTCGGGTGAGGCTGCGGAACATGGTTTCGCAGCCTCTTTTATTTCAATGGATGTTGGATCAGTGCGCCGCTTCGGAATCCAGCGCATATCCGGCTGAACGCACGGTGCGGATGATATCGCGATGCCCGCCGGTGTTGATCGCCTTGCGCAGGCGGCGAATATGCACGTCGACCGTGCGCAGTTCGATATCGCTGTCGCGGCCCCATACGCTGTCGAGCAGGCGCTCGCGAGAGAAGACCCAGCCCGGATGCTCCAGAAAATGTTTCAACAGGCGATATTCGGTGGGACCAAGCGGCACCATCTGGCCGCTGCGGCGCACCTTGTGGCCGACCGTATCCATCTCGATATCGCCGAAGGTCAGCGTTTCACCCGCCAGCGCCGGGCGCACGCGGCGCAATACCGCGCCCACGCGCGCCACCAGTTCACGCGGAGAAAAGGGCTTCGTCACATAATCGTCTGCGCCGGTTTCCAGCCCGCGCACCCGGTCCTCTTCCTCGCCGCGCGCGGTCAGCATGATGATCGGCACGTTCGCCGTATTGGCGTGGCGGCGCAGGCGGCGGCATACTTCGATGCCTGACAAGCTCTCAACCATCCAGTCGAGCAGGACGATGTCGGGCGTTTGTTCCTGTGCCAGGATCAGCGCCTCTTCACCGTCGACGGTATGGGCAACGTCAAAGTCTTCCTTGCGGAAATGCCAGATGAGCAGCTCCGCCAGCGCGGCGTCATCCTCTACCAGAAGCATGTGGGCACGACTCATCGATCAGTCTCCGATCAGCTCTCAATCTCGGTTTCACGGTCGCGCTCGGGCAGGTAATTGCCCGTCGCTGCATAATAGACCATTTCCGCGACATTGGTCGCATGGTCGCCGATGCGCTCGATATTCTTGGCGATGAACAGCAGGTGCGCGCACTCGCTGATCGTCTTGGGATTTTCGACCATATAGGTAACGAGGGTGCGGAAGATGCTGTTATAGAAACTGTCCACCACGCTATCGCGCGCGATCACCGCCTCGGCCAGCATGGCGTTGCGTGCGGCGAAAGCGTTCAGGGCGTCAGCGACCATTTCACCCGCCACCTGCGCCATGGACGGCAACAGCGAGATCGGCTCGATCATGCGATGGTCGCCGATCTTCGGCACACGCTTGGCGATATTCTTGGAATAGTCGCCGATCCGCTCGACCACGCCGACAATCTTGAGCGCGGCGATAACCTCGCGCAGATCGTCCGCCATCGGCGCACGCAGCGCGATGGTCTGAATAACCAGCTTTTCGACCTCTGCTTCTAGGGCATCGATCTTTTCGTCGGCCAGAACGACGGCCTTGGCCTTCTTGAAATCCTGCTGGACCAGAGCGGTCATCGCCTCGTCGAGCGCGGTTTCCACCCGACCGCCCATTTCGGCGATCAGTCCGCGCAGACGGTCGATATCGTCATCGAACGCTTTGACAGTATGTTGCTCAGCCATTTCTTGTCTCCTGCCGTCGCTCGTCAGCCGTAGCGACCGGTAATATAATCTTTTGTCTTATCTTCGCGCGGATTGGTGAATATTTCCGAAGTAACGCCATATTCGACCAGATTTCCGAGGTGGAAAAAGGCCGTGCGCTGCGAAACGCGTGCCGCCTGCTGCATATTGTGGGTGACGATCACGATTGCATAGCGCCCGCGCAGCTCGTGGATCAGCTCCTCGATCTTGGCGGTCGCAATCGGGTCAAGCGCGGAGCAGGGCTCGTCCATCAGGATCACCTCGGGCTCGACGGCAATCGCGCGACCAATGCACAGGCGCTGTTGCT
>CAYGOH010000109.1:0-6925 GCA_964351385.1 uncultured Sphingobium sp.
GGAAGAGCGCGCGATACGATGACCGACATCGCATAATCGAGGTAGCTGGACTTCATCTCATCGACGATGTCGATCGGATTGATATCGGAAGGTTCGGCGAGGACGGTCCCGTCGGTCAAGGCAAGTCTCTTTTCTGGTCTTGATAGTCTGTATTGGAAAGATCGTCCTAGCCGGTTCGCTCGGCTCTGTCACCCCTCGCGCACGCGCGTACGCGCGTGAAACAAGACCCGCTTTTTGTGTCCTGTGACGGTCACAATAGGAGGGGCTTTCGTATGGCCAATCATATATGCTGACGTGAAATTGCCTTCCGGGTCATGACAAAACGGCCTGTGGCCGCTATAGCCCCCGATGTTCAACGGACATTCACACTGCCTTCGCTACCCATGTCGGGAAGCTCAGAAAGAATTTTGCCGGTTCGGTCCGGCGCAAGAGGAGATAGGATTATGCGTTTTGTTTCGCCGGTTGCACTCGGACTCATGCTCGCGGTTGGCGGTATGGCGTTCGGCGTATCCGTGCCGTCCGCGGTCGCCAAAGAGAAGCAGGGTGGAGGGGCTCCCAAGCTGAAGCTCAGCAAAGGATTTCTGCAGCCTGTTCAGAAGCTGAATGAGGCGATTGTCAAAAAGGATGTTGCCGCAGCAAAAGCCGCAATGCCTGCCGCGCAGGCCGCGATTGCGTCCAACGATGACAAATACCAGTATTACGCACTGCTGCTAAACCTGAGCATTGAGGCGCAGGACGCTGCCATGCAGGGTGAGGCACTGAAAGGCATGCTCGATACCGGGCTGGTTCCCGCTTCGCAGCAAGGGCAGTTCAACTCCATCGTCGCGGGCAATGAGATGGCCGCGAAGAACTATGATGCCGCGATGGCCTATGCCGAAAAGGCGAAGGCCGCAGGCGCCAACGCTGCGGATATCAATCCTGTTCTCGCACAGGTGATCTGGGCAAAGGCAGGCGATGACAAAACGCAGATTGCGCGCGGTCTTACCGTATTCAAGGAAGGCATCGATGCCATGAAGGCGGCTGGCAAGCCCGTGCCGGCGCAATGGTACCAGGTCGGTGTATCGAAAGCTGCCGCCGCCAACCTGCCGCAG
The DNA here is from genome assembly GCA_964351385.1 of uncultured Sphingobium sp. GTDB lineage: Bacteria > Pseudomonadota > Alphaproteobacteria > Sphingomonadales > Sphingomonadaceae > Sphingobium. The sequence continues at coordinate 1,092 of CAYGOH010000109.1, forward strand.
CTCGGTGAATGGGCCAAAATGGCTTATAAGGCGGAGCCCAGCGGCGAAAATCTTCGCACCGTTTTGCGCGTATTCCAGCGCGAACATCCGACGATGACAAATCGTGAAAATCTCGACCTGCTCAGGTTGATGAACGTGTCGGGCGGTCTGGCATTGAAGCCCGATTATCTCGAATATGCGGAAATGGCGTTCAAGGGCGGTATTTTCGGCGAGGTGAAGTCCGCCATCGACAAGGGGCGCGCCGAAGGCGTTCTGGGTTCAACGGATGGCTCGGACAATTATTCGGTCGCTACCCAGCGCATCTCCGGCGACAAGGGTTCGCTGGCCTCGGCTGCTGCCGACGCTGCGAAATCGTCCACCGGCAAGGTCGCCAGCGCCACGGCTGACGCCTATGTGGGCTATGGCGATTACGCCAAGGCCGTCGAGCTCTATAAGCTTGCCCTGCAAAAAGGGTCGGTCGATGCTGCCGAGGTCAACACCCGTCTGGGTATCGCCGAAGCCATGTCGGGCGACGTCGCTGCGGCGAAGGCCGATTTCGCCAAGGTCACGGGCGGCGCACGTGGTGGTATAGCGCAAATGTGGATCGACTATCTCGACTCCAAGTCGTCCGCCAGCGCAGCAGCGCCAGCCGAGGCGCAGCCTGCAGCCTGAGTCAAATATGCGATCAATTGAAGGGGGCGGCTGTTTCACGGTCGCCCTTTTTCTTTATAAACGTGTCGCAGGATTCTGACGAAAGTAAATAGAGAGCGATGCCCATATATTTCCGCCGTCTTCGCCTGACCGCCGCCACTGCCCTTGTAGCGGGCCTTGTTGCAGGTACTTTTGTTTCCCACAGCGCCAGCGCGGCTGAGGCTTTGTCCGCATCGCAAGACTTTCGGCAGGCCATTGAGCAGGCAAAGGGGCAGGTGTCGGGCGGATATCTGGACGCTGCGGCCTCATCGCTTGCGGCGCTGACGCCGACCACGCCGCTGGAGAAATATATGGCCGCGTCTCTGGCAATGGAAATTGCCGTTAAAAAGAGAGACGTGGTGGCGCAGCGTGCTGTCATTGCGAAGATCATCGAGAGCGGGGCGGCACCAGCCGGGCAGCTGGCGCGTCTGAATTATATCGCTGGTTATCTGTCGTACAGGACAGGCGCGATCGACAATGCGATCGTGTATTTGTCGAGGGCGCGTGCGCTGGGGGAAAGTGACCCCAAGGCATCGCTGTTGCTGGTTGAAAGCTATGCCCGACAGCGCAATCTGAATGACGCGGCCAAAATTCTAGATGAGACGATCGCGACGCAAATACAATCGGGGACAGCGGTTCCTGCGAGCTGGTATGACCGTGCTGCCTCGTTCGCCTATGCTCGCAAGGACTGGGCGTCGCTTTCGGCAGCGAATGCCGCCAAGCTCGGCAATGCGTCAGCAAGCTCACCGGAATGGCGCACCGCCATAACAAGCTATATTGTCGGGGCCAAACCTGAGCCTGAAGCCGAGCTGGACCTTCATCGCCTGCAGGCCGCGACCGGTGCAATGGCGAGCGAACGGGATTATCAGGGTTACGCAGCGTTGGCCGCAGGGCAGGGCTATTCTGCCGAAGCCAAGGCGGTTATCGAAACCGGGCAGGCGAAGGGCGCGCTCACCAAAACCGATCCTATCGCCGCGCAGCTAATACGGTCCCTGCGCGGCAAGGCTGTGACCGAACTGGCGGCGATCAAGCCATTGCCCGGAAAATCGGGCGCGGTCGCTTCGGGCGCAAAAGCGGCGAGCGGTGGCGATGATCTGTTAGCCAACAGTATGTTTGCGGAGGCCGTGCCTTATTACCGGGCCGCATTGGACAAGGGCGGGGTAGATCAAAACCGCGTGTCGACGCGCCTGGGCATAGCGCTTGCGCGTTCTGGCGATTTTGACGGCGCTCGCGCTGCGCTGGCACAGGTGACGGGCCGGTGGAGCGAGGTCGCGGCTTTTTGGATGGCATGGGCCAACGCACGAAGCGCCGCGCTGGCATCATCGTCGGTTTCTCCCAAACAGGATGCTGGCCAGAGCTGATTTCGAGATTTGACTTTCAACCAGAGGATTAGCCGATCGGTATGCCGGGCTGGTTTTTGGATGTTCTTATCGTCAATGATGTTTTGACGCTCTCAACATTCGGTGCGGACGTCAAATGCGCGGTCAAGAAAGACTGAAAGCTTTGCAGGTCTTGTGCGACGACCTTTAGAATGAAATCGATCTCTCCGTTCAGCATATGGCATTCCCGTACTTCCGTCAGCTGGGCGACATGGCTCTCAAACGCCTGGAGATCGGATTCTGCCTGGCTTCTGAGGCTCACCATGACGAAGACCATGATCGTATATCCCAGCGAGGGTCCGTCCAGTTCAGCATGATAGCCACGGATTACTCCACGTTGTTCCAATGCCTTTACCCTGCGCAGGCAAGGGGGAGCGGTCAGGCCGACTTCACGAGCCAGATCGACATTGCTCATCCTGCCGTCGGCCTGCAGTCGAGCAAGGATGGAATAGTCAATCTTGTCCAAGGACGACTCTTTCATTGCTATAATTTCCTGTCTTCAAAGGCGCGACTATGGTAATTAAATTTCAAGATAACGCAACCGTCCCACTATGCGACGCGCGCGAAATTCATGCTTACCGCCTCTTTCACTTAAACGTCGAATTCCGTAAGTCTGGATACGGCTTAGCGAGCGATTCACCTTCGCAGGCCAGGGAGACCCCGGGGGTGCGCTTTAACGATTTCACGCAGACGATTCTCGCGGTCAAGGACCGTACGGGAACGGCCAGTGCGACCCTATGGCGCCAGTGCGTGGACGTGCTCGCGCAATATGACCGTGCCGGCAAGAGTCAACTGGAAACCGAAGATCGCGATGCGCTGGTGGCGCGCCTTGCCGATCTGCGCGGAGAACTGAGCGAGGCGCAGCGTATCGGTAGCGTGGTTGAGCTGGGTACAAGGCTCGGATCTCCGGCCCTGATAGAGTTTTTTGCCAACGACAGGCCTGCTGTATGCGCTGCGGCGATAACGCGGGCGCGGTTGCCCGATGATGTGTGGCCCACATTGCTGGCACGTCTTGGCCCGACCGCGCGCGGCGTTCTGAGGGGGAGGCGCGATATCGGGCCGGAAACCCGACGCGCTCTGGAGGCGTTTGGCTCGACAGATCTGGTTTTGGGAGAACTGTCGGGCATCAGGCAGGACAGCCTGCACAATTCGGCGGTCGCTTCGCCGGATGAGGCACCCGAAACCGAGGCGCCATCGCGTGCCACGGAAGGTGAAGCGCGCCAGTATGAGCAGGCCGGGGACCAGCGCAGCCAGATCCGCCAGCTGGTCGAGAGGATCGAACGGTTCACGACAACATACAAAGCCCATGGCCCATCGGACGAGGCTCAGGAGGAAAGCGATCTTGCGACCGGCACGCAAGCCGAAGTTCCCGCATTACGCTCTTTCCCGTTCGAAACCGACGCCGAAGGCATGATGATCTGGGTTGGCGAAGCCTCTCGCACGGCATTGGTCGGCTTGTCGATTGCGCAACCTGCTTTGCCGGGAGAAACCGGCCCCGATGGCCATGTGGCCGGTGCTTTCGCTCGCAGGAGCAGCTTTCAGCATGGGCGCCTGTTTATAGGCGAGGGGCTTTATGAGGGTGAGTGGCGCCTTTCCGCGATCCCGTTTTTCGATCCGGCTTCCGGTCGTTTCCAGGGGTATCGGGGGCAGGCGCGGCGCCCGCTCATTCATGAAATTCCGCAACAAGTGCCGATCAATACAGCGCCGGTAGCGACAAGCGCAACGCTGGATTCGATGCGGCAACTGATCCATGAGCTTCGCACACCGCTGAACGCTATTCTCGGCTTTGCGGAAATCATAGAGCAGCAGCTTTTTGGGCCTGCCGGTGTGCATTACCGCGAAATGGCGGGAAATATCCTGTCCGATGCGCGGCGGCTGCTGTCGGCGTTCGATGATATCGAAATTGCTGTGCGCACCGGTGCTTCGCAGGGCTCCAGCGAGCTTTCGCAGAGCAGCTCTGCGATTGACCTGGCTCAACTGATTGACCGGGTCGCAGCGCTTTATGAAGAACAGGCTGCGGAGTCAGTGCGCAACCGTAGGAAGGATGGGCCAAGGTCGCGTTTGCGGATCGCGGCCTCGGCGGATTTGCCGCTGGCGCTGGGTGATCCTGTGCAATGCGAACGCATGATACAGCATCTCGCCCGGACCCTCGTGTCATTGTCGCCGGGAGATGAAGTTGTTCAGGGCGCTCTCTGGTTTCAGCCTGACGGTGCGGGCGGCCGGTTGATCCTTGGGTTCGACAGGCCACACAGGTTGCGCGGCCTTGAGGAGCATCAAATGCTCGATCCGGGTTATGGCAGCGATGGCGATTGGCCGGACGCCCCGCTGCTCGGCCTCGGTTTTTCGATGCGGCTGATCCGCAGTCTCGCTCAGGCGCAAGGCGGGGCGCTACGCATCGAAAGCGATCGTATCCTGATCGAGTTGCCGGTGGCCGATGCCGCGCTTCTGGCGGACGACGAAACAGGCTGAACCTCTTTAAAATGCAGACGCGCGAAGCATGGCGCGACCTTTGTGATATAGCGGTCCGGCCATGACCATGCCCCTATATGATCAGGATGACCTGCGTGCCGCGCCGACGCCCGAAGCCTTCATGGCGTTTGGAAATTCATTCGGTCGGCGGTTTCTGTTGACCGTGGATACAGAGGAAGAGTTTGACTGGGACGCGCCGTTCAATCGCGACAGTCAGGCGGTAACGATCGCCAATGCGATGCAAGCGGGGCAGGCGTTTTTCGCGCAGGCGGCTATCCGCCCGCTGTATCTGGTGGATTATCCTGTTATCGACAATCCGACGACGGGTGCGATGCTGGCGCAGTGGGTCTCCGAGGGCAGCGCGGATGTGGGCGCGCATTGCCATCCATGGGTCAATCCTCCGCATGAGGAAGAAGTCAGCACCGCCAACAGCTTCGCAGGCAATTTGCCCGAGGCGCTGGAGCGCAGGAAGCTGACGGCATTGCGGGACCGGATGGCTCAGGTCATCGGTCACGCGCCCAGGGTGTTTCGCGCAGGGCGCTACGGGGTCGGCCCGAATACGGGCAGGATTTTGCGCGATCTTGGCTTTCAGCTTGATACCTCCGTGCGCAGCGGTTTCGACTATAGTGCCGAGCGCGGGCCGGATTTTCGCGGTTTACCGCTCAAACCCTATCGTACGGGTCCAGATGGCGATCTGGTGGAGTTGCCGCTTTCGACGGCTTTCACCAGTCCGCTGGGTGCATGGAGCGCGCTGATGCGGCCCTTCATGGAGCGTGGCGGGCTGGCCGCCAGTCTCCTGGCCCGATCCCGCCTGTGCCAGCGCATACCGCTCACGCCCGAAGGCGTAACGTCTGCGGAGGCCATTCGTGCGATTGATCATCTATTGGAGGAAGGGCTGGACCTTCTCGTGTTCAGCTTTCACTCTCCGACGCTGTCGCCCGGCAACACGCCCTATGTTCGCAGCGATGCAGAGCTTCAGGACTTTTACCGGTGGTGGGACAAGGTGCTTGGCCACATGGACCACCGAAAAGTGAAGCCAGCCGGCCTTGATGAGATCATGGCTGTGTGCTCACGCTGAAATTTGTGGAGCCATGCGGTTCCAAGCCGCTTGCCAAGCATGACATGCCTGCGCTATCGGCGCTGGCGTGGGCCTGTAGCTCAGTTGGTTAGAGCTGGCCGCTCATAACGGCTAGGTCGCGGGTTCGAGTCCTGCCGGGCCCACCACATTGCCGAATATCGGCCGGTCGGGGAGTAGCGCAGCCTGGTAGCGCATCTGCTTTGGGAGCAGAGGGTCGCAGGTTCGAATCCTGTCTCCCC
>CAYGOH010000110.1:0-6602 GCA_964351385.1 uncultured Sphingobium sp.
GTCCCCCACACCAACCCCGACACCGGGACCGACCCCGTCCCCCGCCGTGACACCCTATAGCCTCGTCTTCTCCACGCTGCTCGATGGAAGTTCGGGTGCGGGGTATGAAATGGTCCGCGACATGGCGATCGACGCGCAGGGCAATATCTATGTGACAGGCGGAACGACCGCCGCCAATTTCCCGACGACCGCCGGCGCCTATCAGACGACATTCGACAGCAGCGGAACTTCTGTCGGCAACCTGGGGCCAAGCAATGTTTTCGTCGCCAAAATCTCGCCCAGCGGTCAGTTGCTCTGGTCTACCTTCATCGGCGGCCCCAATTATGACCGCGCCTATGCTGTTCGCGTCGGCACTGACGGATCTGTCTATGTCGGCGGGCGTGCTGGGCCCGGCTTTCCAACGACCTCAGGCGTTGTGCAGCCCGTCTTCGCGGGGGACAGTGCGCGAAACAGGGAATATGGCGCGCAGGACGGATTTGTCGCAAAGCTGAGTTCGGACGGCAAGCAATTGCTCTGGTCCACTTATGTCGGCGACAGCAAGGGCGCATTCCTGCGCGATATCGATGTCGACAAAAATGGGCGCGTCTACCTTGCCGCGGTAGGCGTCGCACAACCGATGTCGGCATTCATAACGTCCAACGCATGGCAGCCGTCTCCCACCGGCGACGGCAATGACGCCGCCTATATCCGCCTGAGCGCGGACGCGAAGACCGTGCAGTACGGCACCTATTACGGCGCATCCAACAGCGATACGTCCTTGTCGACGGGCGTTGCCTCGATCCGCGTTGCCAAGGACGGCTCTGTCGTCCTCGCTTCGGTGGAGCGCGGCACCGATTTCAAGACCAAAAACGCCTATCAGCCGAACAATGCCGGCGGCGCGGATTTCATTTTGATGAAGTTCTCCACGGCGGATCAGGTTGTGTTCGCCACCTATCTGGGCGGGTCGGGCAATGAGCTGAACGAAACGCACCACATGGCGCTCGACGACAGCGGCCGCATCTATCTGTCCGGCGCGACGCGATCGTCCAACTATCCCGTGACCACCGGCGTCTATCAACGTCAGCTGAACGGCAGGAGCGATACGCTCGTCTCCATCTTGTCTGCAAACGGGCAACAACTGGTGGCATCCACGCTCTTGGGCGGCAATGGCGATGAGATGACTCAGGGAATCAACGTGTCCCACAAAAATGGATCGCCCGATGCCATCGTTTTGAGCGGCAACACAGACTCGACCAATCTGGCCGTTACTGCCGGAGCGCCGCAAACACGGAATGCAGGCGGCTATGAAGCGTTTCTCGCCGTCCTTTCCGCCGATCTCAAGACGCTGGGGTTCGCCACCTATATGGGCGCGGCGGGCGAAGATGATGGCAGTGCCTCTGCCATAACGCCGGACGCATCGCGCATCTATTTCGGCGGCTACACGCTGTCGAGCGCGTTTCCAACGACCAGCGGCGCAATCGACCGCTCTATTTCCGGTACCTATGCTGGCTGGCTGGCCGCCCTTCGGGCCGACTAGCCGGGCCAACTCCGCTATCGACCTCTGACCCTTGGTGGCATAGCCTGTGCCGCGATACGCCGCGTGTTGGAGTACATCGAATGAATATTCACAGCCTTTTTTCGCTAGAGGGCCGCACCGCGCTCATTACGGGCGGGTCCGCCGGTATCGGCAAGATGATCGCGGAAGGCTTCATCGCCAGTGGCGCCAAAGTCTATATCACCTCGCGCAAGGCGGATGTCTGTGAGGCCACTGCGAAGGAGCTCGGCGAAAACTGCATCGCCCTTCCCCAGGATGTGTCCACCGTCGATGGCTGTTCCGCTCTTGCGGAGGCTCTGGCGAAACTGGAGCCGCATCTCGACATATTGGTGAACAATGCCGGCGTTGCCTGGGAGGCCGACTTTGAAGACTTCCCCGAAAATGGCTGGGATCGGGTGATGAACCTCAACGTCAAGTCCCCCTTCTTTCTCACGCAAAAACTGCACGGCCTGCTGAAGACGGCCGGAAAGCCCGACCGCCCCGCGAAGGTCATCAACATCGGATCGATCGACGGCATGCGGCTCAACCCTTGGGAAACATACAGCTACCATGCATCGAAGGCGGCCATACTTTACCTCACGAAGCGGCTTGCTGCCCGTTTGGTCACAGACAATATCAACGTCACGGCTATCGCGCCGGGCGCTTTTGCATCGAACATGAACCGCGCTGCGCGCGACAAGGGCGATGCGGTCAAAGAGGCCATCCCGTCAGGGCGTATCGGCAACCCGGAAGATATGGCGGCGGCGGCGATCTATCTCGCGGCGCGTTCGGGCGATTATGTCGTCGGCGAAACGCTCACCGTCGATGGCGGTCTGGTGCATGCCGCGCTGGGCGCCAGCATCGACGGCTGAGGCCGCCCTCGCCTACGCTGTGCTGCCGCCGTCCACCGTCATCACCGTGCCGGTGACTTGCGCGGCGGCCGGGGAAAGCAGATAGAGCACAGCGCCCGCGACCTGATCGGCGCCGGGCAAGCCCAGCGGCGCGCGGCGGCGGATGGAGTCGAGATGCCCCGCGCTATAGCTTTCGGTCATTTCGGTTTCCATGAAGCCCGGTGCGACGCAATTGACAGTAACGCCATATTTGCCGGCCTCGCGCGCCAGAGAGCGCGTGAACCCTTCCAGCCCCGCCTTGCTGGCCGAATAGACCGACATCGCGTGAAACCCGGTATTGGCGGCGATCGAGCTGATATTGATGATCCGCCCTTCCTTCTTCGCCAGCATCGGGCGCAGCAGATATTTGCTCAGCGTCATCGGCCCCAGCAGGTTGGTCGTAATCACCTTCTCCATATCGGTCTGATGCATGGTCGCAAGCACCCCGCCCAGCCCGATACCCGCGTTGTTGACGAGGCCGTAGATCGGCCCGAATGCCTTGCCGATATGCCGGGCAACATCCGCCAGCCCGTGCAAATCAGTCATATCGCCCTGAACATATTCGACCCGACCGGGAAATTGGTCGGCAAGGGCGACAAACGCCGCGCTCTCCCCGCGCCCGATCCCGACGACGCGATACCCATGGGCCAGCAACGCCTTCGCAATCTCAAGCCCGATGCCGCGCGATACGCCCGTGACGACGACGGTCCTCATCTCTGCCCCACCCGTTGCTGCTTGCCCGCCGCCGTTATTGCAATTTCAGGCACGATGCGGATCGTCGCCGGGCGCGCGGGCGCGGGCAGTTTGTCGCGGCACCATGAGGCGATGTCCCGCTTCAGCACAGCCGCGTCGACCGCCTGCTCCTTGGGCACCACCGACAGCGTCAGCAGATTGCCCATCATCGCGCTGGGCCGTGCGCTGATCCGGCACTGCGCGACCGCGGGATGCGCATGCACGACATCTTCCACCGCCTCAACCTGCACCTTCGTGCCGCCGACATTGAGCGCCATGTCCTCGCGCCCCAGAAACATCACTCTCTGGCCGTTCACAGCCACACGGTCTGCGGTAAGGATAAAGCCCTGCGCGTCGCGTTCGATATGCTCGGCGCTGGTCATCGCATCGGCGGCGGGTCGCAGCCATAATATGCCATCGCGTATCGCCAGCCGTGCGCCCTCGACACCCTGATCGAGCCAGTCCGCCGGGAAACCGGCCAAGCCGTCACGCACGGCGAAACCTGTGCCCGCCTCAGTCGATGCATAGATATGCGTGATCCGTGCCTCGGGAAAGCGCGCCCGCAACGCGCCGAGAATCGCAGCATCGGCGATTTCGCCGCCCAGCGTCACCTGCCGCAAGGCGAGGTTCTTCACGGACGGCGCCATCAATATGCGCCGCCACAGCGATGGCGTAGCAGAAACATGGGTGCACCCCCGCTCGCCCAGCCAGTCGACCGTCTCGCCCGTCGACAACCGGTTATCGGGGATCAGCAAAGTCCCGCCACCCAGCAACGCCTGCGCGATCACCTGCGTCCCGGCAAAGCGGCTCGGGTCATAGAGCATCGCCCAGCGCGCATCGAGGGCCTTGGCGGTTGTGCGAACAGAACGGACAATCGATGCACGATCATGCTGCACGAGTTTCGGCATGCCGGTCGTCCCCGACGTTGTCAGCAGCCATTGGGTATCTCGTGAAGGAACGGGCGCAGGCGCGGCATTGGCGCGCTGATCGTCCCAACGCTCAGCACCCGGCAGGTCTTCCCTATCGCTCAGGACATGGTCGACCCCCGCCTGCGCCATCACCTGTTCCGCGACATGCGCAGGAAGATCGGGAGAGAGAAGCAGCAGCGTATCCGCCTGCCCGTCCAGCGCCAATATCGCGCTGACGCAATCGAACGGATCGGCAAGGCACAGGCCTACGCGCTGCCCCGCATATGCTGCCCCGCGCCCGATCAGTCCTTCCAGGTCTCCGGCACGAATCGTCCGGCCAGCGCCCTCTACAAGTGCCTGATCGTCGGGCAGCTGGCGATCGGCAATCGATGCACCGATGGGCTTCACTGCGGCTTGGGCGAACATTTCTCGTAAAAATCCAGAAATTCCGCGAAGGTCTGCGGATAGACCGGATCTTCCGTCATCGTGAAAGGGTCGAAGCCAAGCTCGTCATCCAGCCGGGCGACCAGCACGGCAAACGCCATGCTGTCAAAACCGGTTTCGAGCAAAACCGTGTCATTTTCCAGCGTCACAGGTTCATCGTCGCGGTCTTCGCGCCACATCTCTTCGAACAGGGCGATGATGCGCGCGCGCAGCTGGTCGCGCGTCATCGGCACGGGCTGCGGTTCGGGGTAGAAAGGGGAAGACATCTCGTTCATGGCACGGCCTTTAATGCGGGCTTTTCGCTTTGCGGTACGGCCACCTCGGGTGGCACATTTTCGGGATCGCGGATGCGGATGCCCCAGCGCCCCGTCTGGATGTTCTGCTCCATCACGCGCGCCGGATTGCCCATCACCACGCTGTGCGGCGGTACATTGCGCAATACAATCGCACCGGTGCCGACGATGGAATGATCGCCCACCGTGACGCCGGGCATGATGACCGCATGCGCGCCGATGAAGCAATAATCGCCGATGCGCGTCGTCATGTGCACATTATTGACGAAATCATGCGACAGGATCGCCGCGCCGAACGTGACAGCCGACGATTTGCCGATGACAATGCCGTCGGGATTGGCCTTGTCCAGCTTTGCGGAAAGCGAAATGCGGCAATCCGGGCCAATATGCATGCCCCAGATATGGCGATAGTACCAGCTCACGCACTTCACGATCAGGAAGCCGTGCAGAAAACGCCGCAATCTGACTAGCGGATTATAGCTCATACCGCCCCTTACACCGCAGAGCCTCAAGAAACTCTGAACATCGGGGAAAGAATGCCGGTTTACTGATCACTATGCGCAAGGATCAGCGCAAATACGCCACTTTTGCGCATGGGTAATGGGGTCAGGTCATTTCCTGCCCAGCACCGTTGAGAAGCTGCGCACACCTTCCGCAGGGCCCGCCGCATGATTCCACACGGCATTGCATACCGCCAGGAAATCAGCCCCAGCCTGCACCAGTGGAGCGGCATTGACCGAACTGATCCCGCCGATCGCCACACAGGGCAGCTCGAACAACGTCGACCACCAGGAGAGGATCGACAATTCAGGACGATAGTGCGTTTCCTTCGTGCTGGTCGGGAAAAATGCACCGAAGGCGACATAGTCCGCGCCCGCATCCCCTGCCTCCATCGCAAGATGACGGCTGTCATGGCAGGTCACGCCGATCTGCACGGATGGCCCGAGCAGCGCGCGCGCTTCCCGCACGTCACCGTCCTGCTGGCCGAGGTGTACGCCATCCGCGCCGATCTGCTTGGCGAGCGCGGCGCTGTCATTCAGGATAAACGCGACATCATGGTCCGCGCATATGCGCTGCAACGGTTCGGCTGCGCGGACTACGCTATCGTCATCCATGCCTTTGAGCCGAAGCTGGAATGCAGAGACAGGTCCGGCACCAAGCGCGGCCTTCAGGTCGTCGGCGAAATTCTGCGCCAGCGCTGGCGGCGATATAAGATACAGCTCGCAGGGTGCGGCACGATCATCGCGCACGAAACGATCGGCAAAATGCGGATCGAGCGTCAGATCGTCGTCGGTAAAATCGGTCATCAGCGACTATTAGCGGGGCTGAGTGCTGTACGCCAGCCCTCAGCCCTGGTTACTTATCCGTGCCGTCACTCAAAGCCGGCACACAACCTGGATCAAGCCGTTTTCTTGGTCGAACCGGTGTAGATCTCGTTGATCGCGCCGCCCAGTGCCGCGTCGAACTCCGCATCGCTCATCTGCGCGCGCAGATCTTCGAGCAGCGCGCGGCTGAAGCTTGCGATGATGCCGCGGTTCTTGGACAGCTCAACGCATGCCTCGGGGCGCTTGTAGCCGCCCGACAGAGCCACGACGCGCAGCACCTTCGGGTGATCGACCAGCGCGTCGAACGTGCCCGGAACGACCGGCAGCGACAGCTTCAGCATGATTTCCTGACCGTCAGGCAGGGCATCGAGGTTTTTCAGGATCTCTTCGAGCAGAATTTTGTCGCACTCAGCGCGCGTTTCGCTCTTGATGTTAATTTCAGGCTCCAGCATCGGCATCATGCCGTGCGAAAGGACCTGCGCGCCAACCTCGAACTG
>CAYGOH010000110.1:6612-6914 GCA_964351385.1 uncultured Sphingobium sp.
TTGACGATGGCGGCGATGCCTTCACGGTTGGCCGAGTTGATGACCGAGCGTTCCTTCGTGCCATAAACGCCCAGCCCCTTCGCACGGACGAGCAACTCGTCGAGCGTCGGCATCGGCTTCATCATCTGCACGCCATTCGCTTCGTCTTCCAGACCCTTGTCGATCTTGATGAACGGAACCACGCCACGATCGGCCAGCGCCTGCGGGGTCGGCTTGCCGTCCACCTGACCGTCCATGGTACGCTCAAACAGAATCGCGCCGATCACCTTGCCGCTCGCAAAGGAAGGTGAAGTAATGATGCG
>CAYGOH010000111.1:0-6775 GCA_964351385.1 uncultured Sphingobium sp.
CTCGCCGCTACCGTCATCTTCTGGCTCTGATCAATGAGTCCTGACCCTAAAACAATGGATTCAAGGTGAGGGGGGCGACCGCCCGAATGCGCGCGACGACGACCCGCGTTTTGCCCGCCTGTTCGAGGATATCGAGCTGCGCGTCCGCGTTGAACTCGCGAAATTTGATGTTGCTGTCTGAGGCAGTTTTACCATTCACGCAGCGTCAAGTTCAGTCGCCACCCTTTGTATCGTCGCCAGGCAACCAGCGTTCCAGGAACCTGATAAAGATCAGTAGTATCAGCGCGATCAGGCCGCCCAGAAGTACAACCGGATATTGCCCGGCTCCACTGGCAACGCCAAGCGACGCGGTGAGCCATATATAGGCAGCTGACGTCAGGTTCTTGATGTCGCCACCTTTTACGATGATCAGCCCCGCGCCGATGATGCCGATTGCGGCAGTCATGGCTTCAATGACACGCAAAGGGTCGATTTTGGATTGCGCGCCGCCAAGCTGGAAATACAGCAATATCGCCGTCACCGTCATTAAAGAGGCGCTGAGTGCGACAAGTCCATGCGTTCGCAAGCCTGCCGCATGGCCGCGAACTTCACGATCGAAGCCCAGAACAAGGCCTGTGATAGTGGCAACGGCCAATCGCAACGCAATTTCTGCCTCCGGCCAGGCAAATGGCATGGCCGGGTTCAAATGAATCATCGGTTCCTCCCGATCTGAACCCTGTATTTCCTCTCGCTCAATGTCTCTCCTTCTCTCAGCGGAGCGGTCGATAACGCTCTGCCAAACCGAAAAACAAAGGAGGGGCATTGCAGGTTCCTGCGCCGGGAGTGTGCGCTCGTCGTTTATCCGGGTCAAACTGTCTTCGAGGCGCGTATTTAGCGACGAGGCGAGGAACGGAGTGTCCCGGGTTCCGTTGGTTACTCAGAAGGCCTGCGGTTCACATTTTCGGAGCCGTCCAAACTCAATCTACAGGAGAGATGTCATGGTAAATACATTGGAGAGAAACGAGTCTGCTGGCTTGATCGCCTCTGATCGCGTCGAAGGAACGACGGTCTTCAATCGCGAAGGTGAAAAGTTGGGAACCGTACAAAAGTTCATGGTCGAAAAGCGCTCAGGAAAGGCGCAATGCGCCATACTCGAATTCGGTGGCCTGTTCGGCTTGGGCAGCGACCATTATCCGCTGCCATGGGATATGCTGACATATGATGTCGACAAGGGCGGTTATGTCGTCAACGTCGATAAGGACCAGTTGCGGGATGCGCCGCGATATGGCGCGGACGAGACACCGGAATACACGGATAGCTATGGCAAGACAGTCTTCGGCTATTATGGCGTCAGCTACCCATGGATTTGAGACAGGCTATCTGCCCTTGACCATCAAAAAAGTTATGATGGTCAAGGGCGCTGGCTGCTGATTGTAAGGAGAATATGCGATGCCGGCCAAATCCAAAGCTCAGCAAAAGGCTGCGGGCGCGGCGCTTTCCGCGAAACGTGGCGATACGAAAAAGGGAGATATTCAAGGTGCTTCGCTGTCGATGTATGAATCGATGTCGGAAGCGCAACTTGAAGAATTTGCCAGCGGTACGCGCAAGGGCAAGCCGGAGCATGTCTACGACTGAAACGGTGGCAGCGCTCGATTAGCCTCATCAATGGCAATGGTGCTTGGCTGTTGTAGACTTGCCCCCTAAAGGTTGCTTACCCAACTACCGCGCGCGATGCCTTGGGCATAGAGGAGAACGGAAAGGTCTCCATAGCGGATTTCGGCATCGGCTGCCGCGCGCGTTTTTTCCTTGGCGTGGAAGGCGACGCCCAGACTGGCGGCCTTGATCATCGGGATATCGTTCGCCCCGTCTCCGATCGCGACGGAGAGATCTGGCGCGAGGTTTAGCGCGGCGGTCGCTTCCTCCAGTTCGCGTTGCTTGCGCGCGGAATCGACGATGGGCTCGACTACCGTGCCAGTGAGTTTGCCATCGGCGATATCGAGGACGTTGGCGACGACCTTGTCGAAGCCGATCTCTGCCCCCACAGGATCGGCAAAACGGGTGAAACCTCCTGACACGAGCACCGTATGCGCGTCGCGCTTGCCCATCGTCTGAATCAGCGTCTTTGCGCCGGGCGTCAGTTTGACGCGCTCGGTGCGGCAGATATCGATCATCGCCTCGTCCAGCCCCTTGAGGAGGGCGACGCGCGCTTTCAGGGCCTCGGCGAAATCCAGCTCGCCGCGCATCGCCCGTTCCGTCACTTCCGCGATTTGTGCCTTGATGCCCGCATAGTCGGCCAATTCGTCGATGCATTCTATCGTGATCATCGTCGAATCCATGTCGGCGACAAGCAGCTTCTTTTCGCGGCTGGCGGCGGGTTGCACGATGACGTCGATCTCTCCCGGCATCGCCTGAAGCGCGGCGCGGACGGCGCCCGCGTCTCCATCGAACAGGATATCGGCCGCCTTGCCGGGCTCCAGCACAGTCCGCTCGCCAAGCTGCGCGCCTGCCTCTGCGGCGCGATCGGCCGCTTCGTCAATATCCCCCTGCCCGAGGGACGCGCTTGCGACTATGGTGGCAACGAACATGCAAACTCCCGATGATATAAACGCCGAATCCGATCGGCCGCCGCTCGCGCTTATTGCCGGGCCGACCGCCAGCGGCAAGAGCGCGATTGCGCTCGCGCTGGCCGAGCGAACGGGCGGCGTTGTGATCAATGCCGATGCCAGCCAGGTTTATAGAGATCTTTCCATAGTATCGGCTCGGCCATCGGCAGAAGAGATGGCGCGCGCGCCGCATCGTCTGTTCGGATATGTCGATGGGGCCGAGGCCTGTTCCGCCGCGCGTTGGGCGGCGGATGCGAAGGCCGAGATTGAGGCGGCGCATGCTGTTGGAAAGCTGCCCATCCTTGTTGGAGGCACAGGCCTTTATGTCCGGACCCTGTTGGATGGCATCGCGCCTGTTCCGGATATCGAACCCGATATCCGCGCGCAAGTCCGCGCGCTAGCGGTCGGCGATGCCTATGCGGCACTGGCGCAGGAAGATCCCACTTCCGCTGCAGCGCTTGCACCCGCTGACAGCAGTCGGATCGCACGTGCGCTGGAGGTCGTCCGGTCGACGGGGCGCAGCATCATCGATTGGCGTGCCCAGAAAAGGGGCGGAATCGGGGAACTCGTCAATCTGCATCCGCTGATCCTGCTGCCGCCGCGCGACTGGCTGATCGAACGATGCAATGTGCGGTTCGAAACGATGGTCGATAAGGGCGGAATTGATGAAGTCGAAGCTTTGCTGGCGCGGGGCCTGTCGCCCGACAAGCCGGTCATGCGCGCGATCGGCGTGCGCGAAATCGCGGCCTATCTGGCGGGGGAATGCGGCCGTCCCGAGATGATCGAACGTGCCCAGATTGCGACCCGGCAATATGCAAAGCGCCAATATACGTGGTTCGCCAATCAACCGCCGAGTTCATGGTCGCGGCAGGAAGATTTGGTCGATAACAAAATCATCGATAATTTTATAATTAAATTACACAATATGCCATTGACATAATATTTTATGTCTCATAGAGCGCGGCTTCCGCTTGGGGTTGCGATTCTCTGCCACATGGCGCATGCGCGGGCGGATCGTCGACCACATCGCGAGCGGCGAGGTGCCAGCGCAATTCCGTATGTGCGGGCGACAAAGCATGAATATGCAAGGAGAATGAGTGTGGCCGAGAAAAGCGGCGCGGATATATTGGTGCAATGCCTGGAAGATCTGGGGGTCGAGGTCGTGTTCGGCTATCCCGGCGGGGCGGTGCTACCGATTTACGACGCACTCTATAATCATCCCACGATTAAGCATGTCCTCGTGCGCCATGAACAGGGCGCGACGCACATGGCGGAAGGTTATGCCCGTTCGACCGGAAAGCCTGGTGTCGTGCTCGTGACTTCCGGTCCGGGCGCTACCAACGCGATCACCGGTATCACCGATGCGCTGATGGATTCGATCCCGATGGTCGTCATCACGGGTCAGGTCGCTACGCACCTGATCGGCAGCGATGCATTTCAGGAGGCGGACACCGTCGGCCTGACGCGCCACTGCACCAAGCATAATTATTTGGTGAAATCGCCCGCGAAACTGGCGCATGTCATTCACGAGGCATTTCATATTGCGACGTCGGGCCGTCCGGGTCCGGTCGTGATCGATATGCCCAAGGACGTGCAGGTTGCGACCGCACCCTATGAACGTCCAGACCTGTCCGACCATGTCAGCTATCGTCCGCAGGTAAAGGGCGATGCCCGCGCGATAGCTCAAGCCGTGGAAATGATCGCCAAGGCGGAACGCCCGATCTTCTACACCGGCGGCGGAGTCATCAACGCCGGGCCTGAGGCATCGGCGCTGCTGCGTGAGCTGGTGGAGCTGACTGGAGCGCCGGTTACTTCAACGCTGATGGGCCTCGGCGCTTTCCCGGCGTCCGCGCCGCAATGGCTCGGCATGCTGGGCATGCACGGCACCTATGAAGCCAACCTCGCGATGAACAAGGCCGATCTTGTCATCAACATCGGCGCACGCTTCGACGATCGCGTAACGGGGCGTCTCGACGCGTTTTCGCCGGACAGCAAGAAGATCCACATCGATATCGACCGCAGCTCGATCAACAAGACCGTGCTGGTCGATCTGGGCATCGTCGCCGATGCGGGCAGCGCGATGGCGGACATCATCGCAGGCTGGAAGGCCGCCGGGCACAAGGCTGCTGATTTGGGCGAATGGTGGGCGCGGATAGAGGGCTGGCGCGCGGTCAACAGCCTGAACTATGCCGAAGACGGCGAAGAGATCATGCCGCAACGCGCGATTGCCGACCTGTTCGAGGCGACGCGCGGCAAGGATGCGATCATCACGACCGAAGTTGGACAGCACCAGATGTGGGCGGCGCAGCATTATCATTTCGATGCGCCGAACAAATGGCTGACGTCCGGTGGGCTCGGTACGATGGGCTATGGCTTGCCGGCGGCCATGGGCGCGCAGATGGGCAATCCAGACAGTCTGGTCGTGTGCATTGCGGGCGACGCATCGGTCCAGATGAATATCCAGGAACTCGGCACCGCGACGCAATATCGCCTGCCGGTGAAGATATTCATCCTGAACAACGAATATATGGGCATGGTCCGCCAGTGGCAGGAATTGACCTATGAAAGCCGCTATTCGGAAAGCTATTCCGACAGTCTGCCCGATTTCGTGAAGCTGGCCGAAGCCTATGGCTGGACCGGCATCCGGATCGAGGGGCCGCAGGAATTGCAGGCGGGCATCGCGCAGATGCTGGAAACGCCCGGCCCCGTGCTGGTCGATTGCCGCGTTGCGAAACTGACCAACTGCTTCCCGATGATACCGTCGGGCGCCGCGCACACCGACATGCTGCTCGATCCCAGCCAGGTGTCGGGCACCATGGCGGATGAGGCCAAGGCGCTGGTCTAGGGGGCACAGGAAGGAAACCGGTCATGACCGCCCATCTCAAGCTGCGCATTCATGTGAGCGAGCCCTTCGATTTTGCCCGGCAGAATGAAGGCAGGGATGACCTGACCGGATGGACCGTCGACTATGTGGATGCGGAGCAGGAAGAATGGGAAGTGATGCTCGACCATGGGTATGACTTTCATGAGGTCCACCATGGCCGGGTGCTGGTTTCGCCGCGCTATGTCGGCGAACATCTCGGCAAGGTGCATGATGCGCTTGTCGGTCTGCCGATCCGCATCGCGCACCGGCTGGAGGGCGATTGGCATTATGCGATGACGGGCATGCTGTCCCTGCGTCGCGACAATGAAGAAGAATGAGGAAGAACAAGGTGGAAGGAATCCGATGCATATCGCCGAGGAACTGAGCGAACGGCATGTTCTGTCGATCACGGTCACGAACGAGGCCGGCATTCTCGCGCGCATCGCAGGCATGTTCACCGCGCGCGGATATAATATCGAAAGCCTGACGGTGGCCGATATCTCGGACGATCATCAGGTCAGCCGTATCACTATCGTGACCAATGGTCCGCCGCGCATGATCGATCAGATTATTGCGCAACTCGACCGGTTGGTGCCGGTGCACAAGGTTGCCGATCTTACCGAGAGCGGCCCCTTTGTCGAGCGCGAGCTGGCCCTCGTTAAGGTTGCCGGTACCGGCGAGCATCGCATAGAGGCGCTGCGCCTTGCCGACATTTTCCGCGCGAAGGTGGTCGACACCACGACCGGGAGCTTCATCTTCGAAATGACCGGCCCGACCGACAAGATCGACACGTTCGTCGGCCTGATGCGCGAGCTTGGCTTGGTTGAAGTCGGGCGTACCGGCATTGTCGGTATGGTCCGCGGTAAGGATTGACCCCGCGTATTTTTCCAATCATAGGCCGGTCCCGATGATCGGAGCTGCCTAGTTCCATACAAAATTGTTCGAAGGAAATTGACATCATGAAGGTTTACTACGACCGCGACGCCGATCTGGGGCTTATAAAGAACAAGAAGATCGCTATCCTCGGCTATGGCAGCCAGGGCCATGCGCATGCGCAGAATTTGCGCGACAGCGGCATCGGCGAAGTGGCGATTGCGCTGCGCGCAGGATCGGCGAGCGCGAAGAAGGCGGAAGGCGCAGGCTTCAAGGTGATGACCAATGCCGAGGCCGCGGCCTGGGCCGACATCCTGATGATCCTCGCTCCCGATGAAAATCAGGCGGACATTTATGCGGCCGATATTCACGCCAATCTGAAGCCCGGCGCGGCACTCGCCTTCGCGCACGGCCTCAACGTGCATTTCGGCCTGATCGAGCCGCGTGCCGATGTCGA
>CAYGOH010000112.1:0-6751 GCA_964351385.1 uncultured Sphingobium sp.
CAGGAGCGTTGCGACATATTGCGCAAGGCGGACGCCATCTATCTGGAAGAAATCAGAAATGCTGGATTGTACGATGCGATCTGGCAGGCATTTGCCGTGCTGCTGCCCGTGCGTACCGTGGGCGTGATGGGCGACGGGCGCACCTATGACAGCGTGTGCGCCCTGCGCGCGGTGACATCGACCGACGGCATGACGGCGGACATCTATCCGTTCGACGCGGCGTTCCTTTCCCGCGTCGCAACCCGCATCATCAATGAGGTGAAGGGCATCAACCGCGTGGTGTACGACTATACGTCGAAGCCGCCCGGCACCATCGAGTGGGAATAAGCGTTCGTGCAGGATCTTTTGCCGCTCGGCTCCGATCCGCGCACTGACCAGCTTTCGCGGATACAGAATAATCTGATCCAGCATTTCGGCCATCTGATCCGCCCTGCGGACAAGAGGCGCGATCCGGTTTGGACGCTGGTGCAGGGGGTAATCGGCGCGCGTACGAAGACGGCGGTATCCAACGCCAATACCGACCGGCTGCTCGCCGACTATCAGTCATGGGATGCCGTGGCCAATGCGCCGCTGGATGCACTGGTCGCCGCGCTTGCCACGGCCACATTTCCGCAAGTGGCGGCAGAACGGCTGAAGGCGTGCCTGAGCGCCATCAAGCGGGAGCGGGGCAGCGTCGACCTGTCGCATCTCGATGCCATGACGACGCAGGAAGCGATGGATTGGCTGGAGACGCTGCCCGGTGTGGCGCGCAAGGTGAGCGCGGGCGTGGTCAACACGAGCACACTTAACCGCAAGGCATTGGTGATCGACGGCAATCACCGCCGCGTCATCCAGCGCATGGGGTTGGTGCCGCCGAAGGCGGATACGACGCGCGCCTATAATGAGCTTATGCCGATTTTGCCCGGCGGCTGGACCGCGCCCGAGATCGACGAGCATCACCTGTTGGTGAAACGCGTCGGCCAGACATTTTGCCGCCCATCGCGAATGGATTGCCCGCATTGCCCGATGCAGAGCCTCTGTCGGACCGCACAGGCCGGGGCGGCTATACCGGTGCGCTGAACCGGCCTATCTTGCTTTCGAGGCGCGGGTCGAAAATGGCTGCGATCGTGCGGGCATAAGGCATGGCGGCGGGTTTGAGGCGCAGCACGCCGGTCGTCGTCGAAACGAGCCCCCGGCGCGCAAATTCCTCGATCCGTTCCTCCTGCGCCGGCGAAAGGTCATGCGGCAGGCTCATTTCCCCATCGCATAATATGTCGCGGATCAATCCGCCGGAGCGGCGGCTGGCCGCGTCCCGCACGATCCCGCGTTCGGTGCCCAATCGACCATTTTGCAACGCCCGCCGATAGTCGCCCATATTCTTCGCGTTCTGGACGTACAGGTCGGGAAACTGGCTGATCGCCGAAGAGCCGAGCCCAATCAGATATTCGGACATATCGTCGGTAAAGCCCTGAAAATTCCGTCCCAGCCGCTGTGTGCGTGCGGCGTCGGCCAGCGGGTCGCCCGGCAGCGCATAATGATCGAAACCGACGGGGCGATATCCGTTCGCCGTCAGATAATCATTGCCGAGATTGGCCATCGCGAATCGTTCCGCCGCGTCCGGCAGCGATGACGCGTCAATGCGGCGTTGGCGTGGGATCACTGCGGGTACGTGCGCATAGCCGAACAGGGCGATTCGGTCCGGCTGCAGCTCGACAGCGCGAGACAGCGTGGTCATAAGGCTGTCCTCGCTCTGGAACGGCAGGCCGTACATCAGGTCGAAATTGAGGGAGCGGACGCCCGCCCGGCGCAATCTCTGCGTCAGCGTGGCGATGATATCGAACGGTTGCACCCGCCCGATGGCGTTCTGCACCCTGGGATCGAAGGTCTGCACGCCCAGGCTGACATTGGCGATATGCGTCGATTCGATCAGGCTGAGCCATCCGCTCGAAAGGCGGCGGGGGTCTACCTCAAGGGAAACGAGCGGATTGTCGACTTCGAAAGCAACCGTGATATCGCCCAGCAACCTGACGAAATCGATCGGGTCGACAGCATTGGGGCTGCCTCCCCCGAAGGAGATGCGGCTCACCCGGCCCCTGCCGCCGAGCAGTTCGGACACCAGCTGAATTTCGCGCGACAGCGCATCCAGATAGGCGGCGAAGCGCGCCTTTTTGTGCGAGCGCGTTGTGTTGCAGCCGCAATACCAGCAGATTTCTTCGCAAAAGGGGATGTGGATATAAAGCGACAGCGGCGCGTCCCAAGGTACTTGCTGCAACGCCTCGACATAGTTGTCCGGACCGGCCGCTTCGCTGAATTCAGCGGCGGTCGGGTAGCTGGTGTACCGCGGTACGGGCGTCTGCAACAGCTCCGGATAATATGTCCACATGAGGCAAGAATGACCGCGCTCGCCCGGCAAATCATTGAGCAAGATCAAAAATCGCTTTGTCCCCGGTCAAGGAAGCATACCCGCTTTTGTCGCATTGCAGCACCCGCTGGCGACGCAGTTCGTTCAGCACGATATGGATGGAGACGAACATGAACAGGAAAATCGGGTGGACGCTCGGCGTCGCCGCTCTTGCCATGGTGGCAGGGCCCGTGCAGGCGCAGGCCGATCAAGGAAAATTTCAGGTCAAACTGCTCGGCACGGCGGTGCTGCCGGACGGCAAGATTTCGAAGCTGGAAGCTGACAACACCGGGCTCCCATTGCCCGCCGGTACGCAGGCGAAGGCCAATGACAATGTCGTGCCGACGCTGGCGGTCGAATATTTCTTCTCGCCCAATTTCTCGGTCGAAACGATCTGCTGTTTGACGCAGCATGATGTCGACGGGGTGGGGGCGCTGCCTGGAACGGAGCTGGTTTCGAACGTGAAGATCTTGCCGGCCACGGTCACGTTGAAGGCGCATTTGCCGCTGGGGCCGATAAAGCCCTATGTTGGCGCGGGCCCGACCTATTTCATCTTCATCAGTGAGAAGTCGGGCGCGACCACCAAAGCGCTGGGCATGCCGAAGAACCGCATCGACGACAAGGTTGGCATCGCGTTGCAGGCGGGATTCGACATGCCATTGGGCGATGGCGGATTCGGCCTTTCGGTTGATGCGAAGCGCTATTTCCTGCGCCCCACCGCGCATTGGTTCGACGCAAGTGGCGCGGAAATTATCCGCACCAAGCACAAGCTTGATCCCTGGGTGTTGAGCGCGGGCGTATCCTACCGCTTTTGATTGCTCGCAAATCGGTGGTGAGGGGCGTCTTCCGACGGGAAGGCGCCCCTTTTTGCATCAGCCGCGCCTAGGTGTTTTCCCGCCCGCTTTCCTGCGCTCGGTCATGCAGGCATGACAGGCTTTGCTCGCGCCCGACTGCGGCTGGGGTGCGTCGTCCTCATCCCATAGCAGCATATGATGCGTTTCTCCGGTGGATGAGCAAAGCAGCACGGTGCGCGCCTCGCATGGACCGGTTATCGGGCTGACGGCCATCATCAGCGCCGCTGTGAGTGCGGTGGCCCCTTCAAGCGGCACGGTCATCGCCGTCGCCTTCCTCATCGATCAAAATGCGCAGCGCCGATCCGTCCGGGTCATCGAACTGGCCTTTGCCCATAGCCCAGAGAAAAGCGGCAAGCCCGGCGACGCCCATCAGCAGGGCGATGGGGATCAGGATGGCGAGGCCGTTCACTGCGCCGCCCTCGCAAGGCGCAGCGCGTTCGCAACGACGATCACGGAAGAAAGCGACATCGCAATGGCAGCGATCAAGGGTGTCACCATCCCGGCCAGCGCAAGCGGAACGGCGAGTATATTATACCCTATCGCCAACCCGAAATTCTGCTTCACGACTGCCATTGTCTTTCGCGCTGTGGCGAGCGTCAGCGGAACGGCGGAGAGCGAATCTCCCGTGAACACCGCATCGGCGGCCTGCTGACCCATGTCGGTCGCGGAGCCTGGCGCCATGGAAGCGGTTGCTGCCGCCAGGGCCGGCCCATCGTTCAGGCCGTCTCCGGCCATCAGTACCGCATGCCCTTGTGCCTTAAGTTCTTCGATGGCGGCAATCTTGTCCTGCGGCAGGGCATGGGCCTGCGCGGCGATGCCCAGTTCGGCGGCAACCTGATCGACGGCTTCGGCACGGTCGCCGGAGATGATCGATGCGGGAATGGCCATGGTCGCAAGTTGCGCAATAGCGGCCTTCGCATCGGGGCGGAGAGGGTCGGCAAGATGGATATCGACATGGCTATCGCCGATTGAAAGGCAAGTGGCTGCGCCTGTTTCAATATTGGTGCTTTTGGGACGTTGCAGAGCCACCCTCTGGCCGCGAAACATGCCGTGGACGCCTTGCCCCTGTTCCTCGACGATATTTTCGACAGGGGCGGGCGCGACATTCAACGCGGCCAACGCCCTCTTCAGTGCGCGGCTGATCGGATGGTTGCTCGATTGGGCGAGCGCCAGCGTAATGGACTGTTGTTCCGGCGTCAGCGCATCGAGATTGCGGGGCGTCATGCGACCGAGCGTGATCGTGCCCGTCTTGTCGAACAAGGCGCGGTCGATCTGTGCAAAGCGTTCCAGCGCGCTCCCGTCCTTCACCAAGATGCCGCGTTTCATCAGTGCTCCGGCGGCAACAACCTGCGAGACTGGAACCGCGAGGCCCAGCGCGCAGGGGCAGGTAATGATCAGAACAGCAATCGCTATGGTGAGCGAATGGTGCCAGCCTGCGCCCGCGATCATCCAGCCGATAAAGGCGAGTGCGGCAAGGCTGTGCACGGCGGGGGCGTAGAGTCGCGCGGCGCGGTCGGCGATGCGCACATAGCGGCTGCGCGACTGACCTGCCTCATCCATCAGACGGGCGATATCGGCGATGATCGTATCCGGCCCGCTCGCCGTTACGCGAACGGTCAGGGGCGCTGAAAGGTTCATCGACCCCGCCAATACGGTATTGCCGACACTCAGGCGCTGCGGCGCGCTTTCCCCGCTGATCAGCGAAAGGTCGCAGCGGCTCTCGCCGGTCTCGACAACACCATCGGCGGCCAGATTCTCTCCGGCAGCAACCAGCAACCGGTCGCCGGGGCGCAGGTCCAGTGCCTTGACCCAATGCGTCGAGCCATCGGCGCGCAGCACATTCGCGCCCGATGCCTGCTGTCGCAGCAGGGATTCGATGCCGGTGCGGGCGCGATCGCGCATCATCGCATCGAGCACGCGCCCGGCGAGTAGGAAGAACAGCAGCATCACCGCGCCTTCGAAATAGGCGTGCGCGCCGCCGGTGACGGTTTCATAGAGGCTCATGCCCGTCGCGAGCAGCACGCCGATGGAAATCGGCACGTCCATATTGGTGCGCATATAACGCAGCGCCATCGCCGCCGATGCAAAGAAGGGGCGGCCGGAATAGGCGATGACGGGGACCGCGATCAGCGCCGAGAGCCAGTGGAACATCTCGCGCGTGATGCCGGTCGCGCCCGACCATATCGATACCGATAATAACATGATGTTCATCATGCCGAACGCGGCTACACCCAGCGCGCGTGTCAGCTTCTTCCGCTCTTCACTGTCGCTGCCCAGCGGATTGGCGGCGATGGGCTGCGCCTCGAAGCCCAGCTTTGCGATTTCCTCGATCAGGCGGGGGTCGGTCAATCGTGCATCGTGCGATACCGCGAGTTGCTTGGCCGAAAAATTGACGCGGGCGGCGGCCACGCCCGGCAACCCGCCGATGCCGCCTTCCAGCTTTGCAATGCATCCCGCGCAGCGCATGCCGGGTACGGCGAAACGGCTGTCCTCCAGCCGTTGCTCGTCTGGAGCAAGATCGGCAGGGGTGACATGTGCGGTCATCTCAATTCACATCGAAGGCGAGGTCGAGCTCACGACCGTCGCGGCGAATGCTGGCGCGCAGCTTCCAGCGGCCCTGCGGGAACGGTTCGATGCTCTGATACTGTCCGGGGGCTGTTTCCGCAAAAGTCAGGTCGCGTTCGGGCGCGCGGCCAAGGGGATGCTCCGCACGCATCGTGAGCGTCGCGCCGGTCAGCGGCTGCCCTAGCGAGTCGGTGATCGTTACGACCAGCCGGCTGCCGTCCCGCACGGGATCGCCGACGGTCCAACCCAAGGCCTGTTCGCGGCGCGCTTCGGCCAGCCAGCCGTTGAACTTCTGGCTGGCGACATAGCTGTTATCCACCACCGTGCCGCCAAAGGTGGATATGGCAAAGCGCGCCATCGTGACATTCACCGCGATCACCACCGCGAAAAAGGCACAGAGGATGGCGGCGGCGTGATAACCGGTGAAGCGGCGGGTTTTCCTCATGTCAGTTGCCTCCGCGTTCGATCACGAGCCGCTCTTCATCGCTGGGGCGGGTATCATTCCTGCCTTGCACGGCAAGGGAGAATTCCTCGCGCGAGCCGTCACCGGCGGGTGTAACGACGAACAATCTTAGCTTGGTAACGGCATCGGGTGCAAGGTCGACGGACAGCGCGCGTGCGGCCTGGTCCCTGCTGGTTTCGCTGCGCCACATCGTGGCTTGCGGTGCGCCCGTCATGGCGATGGAGACGGTGCGCGGACGGTTTTCCATATTGCGCAATTTGACGGTGTAGGCGTTGCGCACAGTGCCGTCCGACATGCGCACGAACAGGGGATTGCGGTCATGCTGTACGGCTATGTCCAGCCGGGTCCGGTTGCCGAGCGCGAAGAGCAGGGCGAGGCCGATGCCGCCCCACACCATGAAATAGGCGATCGTGCGCGGGCGGAACAGCGTCTTGAAAACGGGCGCCGTGGGCTGACCTGCCTGTTCCTTCTCGGCGTCTTCAGATGTGA
>CAYGOH010000113.1:0-1474 GCA_964351385.1 uncultured Sphingobium sp.
TTCACATTCGAAAGATCAACACCAGACCCGTCGCCCTTCACGCGAGGCTTTACGTTATAATCTATTACCCGCTTCACCGGGACCAACAGCTTCATGCCCAATCTCCATTATACGCAGTGCAGGCGTGGGGGGCTACATGCGCGTTTTGTGCCGGAATCGCAAGGCCGGGGCCGTTGACGCACCAATCCGTAACGTCAACGGCCACATTCCTTATCCGCGAATCAGGAGACAGCTTGTACCTGTGCGACGATCTTCTTGGCTGCGTCGCCCAAGTCATCTGCCGAAACGATCGGCAAGCCGGATCCGGCTAGAATGTCCTTGCCCTGTTGCACATTGGTGCCCTCCAGACGGACAACCAGTGGCACGGACAGGTTCACTTCCTTGGCTGCCGCGACGATACCTTCTGCAATGATATCGCACTTCATGATGCCGCCGAAGATGTTGACGAGGATGCCCTTCACCGCCGGATCGGCGAGAATGATCTTGAACGCCGCCGTCACCTTCTCCTTGCTGGCGCCGCCGCCCACGTCAAGGAAGTTGGCCGGGAACATGCCGTTCAGCTTGATGATGTCCATCGTCGCCATGGCGAGGCCTGCGCCGTTCACCATGCAGCCGATGTCGCCATCCAGCTTGATATAGGCGAGGTCATATTTCGACGCTTCCAGCTCGGCCGGATCTTCTTCGGTTTCGTCGCGCAGCTCCATCAGGTCGGGGTGACGGAACAGCGCATTGCCGTCAAAGCCGACCTTGGCGTCGAGCACCAGAAGGTTGCCCTGCTCGGTAACGGCCAGCGGGTTGATTTCGATCTGGCTCGCGTCGGTTCCGAGAAACGCATCATACAGCGATTTCGCGACCTTGGCGGCCTGTTTGGCGAGATCGCCGGACAGCTCCAGAGCGGCCGCTACGCTGCGTCCATGATGCGGCATGAAGCCGGTTGCCGGATCAACGGCAAAGGTGTGGATCTTTTCGGGAGTGGAGTGCGCCACTTCCTCAATGTCCATGCCGCCTTCGGTTGATACGACGAAAGCGACGCGACCGGTCGCGCGATCAACCAGCAGCGCGAGGTAGAATTCTTTCGCGATGTCAGCGCCATCAGTGATGTAAAGGCGGTTGACCTGCTTGCCTGCAGCTCCCGTCTGCACGGTGACGAGCGTGTTGCCGAGCATGTCGGTCGCCGCTGCCTTGACCTCATCGGCCGTTTTGGCGAGGCGAACGCCGCCCTTGGCATCCGGGCCCAGTTCCTTGAACTTGCCCTTGCCACGCCCGCCAGCGTGAATCTGTGCCTTCACGACATAGAGCGGCCCGGGGAGCTTTCCGGCGGCGGCAACGGCTTCATCGACGGTGAACGCGGGATAGCCGGCGGCAATCGGTGCGCCATATTTCGCGAGAAGTTCTTTCGCCTGATATTCATGGATGTTCATAACATGCTCCTGCCGGACAACGGGTAGTGATCGCGGCGCTAAAGCACAGTCAG
>CAYGOH010000113.1:1484-6732 GCA_964351385.1 uncultured Sphingobium sp.
GAGAAAAGCGCCACTTCGCAATTTCACTTTGCAAAGTTGCAAAATGAAAAACGGAGTGAGCCCGAATGTTTTGTGTTGTTAAGCCAGCGTCGCTCGCTTCGCGATACGGAAAAGAAAACACCCGGGCCGCTCCCCCTTGAGCAACCCGGGTATCTGACGCTGTGCGTCTTTTCCCTTTGTCGCCTCCTCATCCGCGTCCCTGAACGTCGCGGCAAGCAGTCGTTTCCCTGAACCTGGCCCCTTTTGGTGCCTATGTTCGAGAGACACTGCTATGGATGGATTGGACGGATGTCATCATCCAAAATGGATTTAGAGTCCTTTTTGCAGCGCTTATGTGTCAATTTCGCAACATGTCGAATGGCACCGAAGGATGCTTGCCAGCGCACACGCGTACTCCTAGAGCAGCAAGGCCTATGCACGGAACCTGCAGATCATGATCCTCAACCGCTTCGAACGCACGATTGCCAAGCGGTATCTTCTGCCCGGCAAAGGGGAGGGGTTCATTTTCCTTGTTGCCAGCATCAGCCTCGTCGCGGTCATGCTGGGCGTGGCGGCGCTCATCATTGTGATGAGCGTAATGAACGGTTTCCGCGCGGAATTGTTCGAAAAGATCGTTGGACTTAACGGCCATGCGGTCGTGCAGGGCTATGGCGGAAGGCTGCCCGACTGGCGGCGCGTGATGGAGGAAGCAAAGGCGACCCCCGGCATCACCAGCGCCACACCGCTGATTGAACAGCCCCTGCTGGCAAATTTTCAGGGCCGTGTCGAAGCTGTGCTGGTGCGCGGCATGACGATGGAGGACATCGGCTCAAATGCTACGTTGAAGGGGCAGGTCAAGGTCGGCAGTCTTGATAAGCTCGTCCCCGGAAGAAACATCATCGCCATCGGATCGGGTCTTGCCGATAATCTGGGCGTGACGGTCGGCAACAGTATTTCGATCATCAATCCCGCCGGGCGGGCGACACCATTCGGTACGGTGCCACGTGAGATTGCTTATGAAGTCGGCGCGATATTCGAAGTCGGCGTCTATGACTATGACAAGGCGTTCGTCATCATGCCGATGCGCAATGCGCAGCAATTGCTGCTGCTGGGTGACGTGGTTGGCATGATAGAGGTCGATACGGTCGATGCCGACCGGGTCGCTGAAATTCTGGCACCGCTCGCCGACAAGGTGGAGGGGCGCGCGGTCGTCACGGATTGGCGGCAGATGAATTCAAGCCTGTTCGAGGCGCTTCAGGTCGATCGCGTGGTGTCGTTCACAATCCTGTCGCTGATCATCCTAGTGGCGGTTTTCAATATTCTGTCTTCGCTCATCATGCTGGTGCGCGCCAAAACGCGCGACATCGCGATCATGCGGACGATGGGGACTTCGCGATCTAGCCTGCTCAAGATTTTCGTGACCGTCGGCGTGACCATTGGCACGCTGGGCATGGCGGCAGGCGTCGTTCTGGGGTTTATCTTCCTGTTTTTCCGCGAGCAGGTTTTGCGTTTCATTCAGCTCGTTACCGGCCAGAATATATGGGATCCGTCGGTGCGGTTTCTCGCTGATCTGCCGTCCCGCCCGGACCCGGTGGAGATTGCGGTGATTTGCCTGATGGCACTGATTTTCAGCTTCCTCGCTACACTCTACCCGGCGTTGAAAGCTGCCAATACCGATCCGGTTCAGGTGCTCCGCTATGAGTGATGTGCTGTCTGTTTCCGGCCTGCGGCGCAGCTTCACCCAAGGTGGCGTCACGATAGAAGTGTTGCGCGGCGTAAACCTGTCCGTCGCCCGTGGTGAAATTGTCGCGTTGCTGGGCCAGTCAGGCTCGGGCAAGTCAACGCTCCTGCAGGCGGTCGGGCTGCTGGAAGGCGGCTTCGAAGGGTCGATCCGCATATTGGACGAAGAGGCCGCGAAGCTGGAAAATGACGGCCGCACACGCCTGCGCCGTGATGCATTGGGCTTTGTATACCAGTTCCATCATCTGCTGGCGGATTTCAATGCGACGGAAAATGTGATGCTGCCGCAGCTGGTGCGGGACGCGACCCATGACGATGCGCGGGTGCGCGCTGAGGCGTTGCTTTCGGGACTTGGGCTCGGCCATCGGCTCGATCACAAGCCCAGTCAGCTGTCAGGTGGCGAACAGCAGCGCGTTGCCGTCGCCCGCGCGCTCGCCAACCGTCCTGCGCTCGTGCTGGCGGATGAGCCGACAGGCAATCTCGACGAAAAAACCGCCGATATCGTTATCGATGAATTCCTGCGCCTTGTCCGCGAAGAGGGTTCGTCAGCGCTGGTTGCGACCCATAATGAGCGGCTGGCGCTGCGGATGGACCGGGTCGTTAGGTTGCATGAGGGCGTGCTGGAATAGCCCGGCTCAGGCCTCTGCGGGCGCGTCTCCACTGAACGCGAACATCTGCGTCATCTTTGCACGGACCGTCGAGCGCGGTTCGAATGTCTCCAGTCTCGTGCCCGGATAGGCGAAAAACTCGCCGCTCTTTTCATCGAGATATCCTGCGCCGATGCGCACGCTGTGGCGTTGCGCATCTTCCAGAGTGCCATACCATTTCCCGAAATGATCAGCGGTAACGTAGCGATATTTGCACTGTCTGGGTGAAGAGGTGTATTTCGACATCGTTGCTCGGTTCTCGTTGCTTTGCTTGTGCAGTTCGACCACCAGAATGCGCGGGCCGACGGCAAGGTTCCCTAGAGACAATTAATTACCGTTTGAAGGCAAGAAAAAACCAAAGACTCCTTCGAAACGGACGAAATTCTCGCTCGCCCGGATGAAGGAGCATCGCTCATGCGCCCCGCACTTTCCCTGTTTCTTGCGCCGATTCTTGTGGCCTGCTTGCCATCCTCGCCTACCCGGAGCCAGCCGGTCGCCGCTGCCCCCTGCGCCAGTGCACCGCATCGCGCATTCGATTTCTGGGTCGGCGCGTGGGATGTGTACAAGACTGGCGAAGACAAGGTCGTCGCGCACAGCCTGATTGAGCGTCTGTATGAAGGCTGCGCCATCCGCGAAAACTGGATGCCGCTCAAAGGGCAAGCGGGCGGTAGCCTGTCCAACTTTGACGGACCCGAACGTGGCTGGCGCCAGACCTGGGTCGATGCCAGCGGCACAAGGGTCGAATTCACCGGAGGCATGGAAGGAGAGGCGATGGTGTTGACCGGGCTATGGCGCAATGTCGCTGGCCCGGGCGAAGACGGCCTCATTCGCATGACATATACGCAGCAGCCTGCCGGTGCGGTCCGTCAGTTCGGTGAAATGTCACGGGACGATGGCGCGACGTGGACGCCCGCCTTTGACTTCACCTATCGCCCGGCGCGCGATTGAGCCTGCCTGTCCGGCCCTAGCCGCCGATCATCATTCCGTCCGCGCCGGGTACCGGGACATGCGGCTGAAACAGGCCGGACCCTGGCCCGGCTATGGCCGACAATATCGCGCCGACGATGATTGCGATGACGACGACCACGATGGTGAACAGAACGGACTTGTCCTCCGGCACTTTCATCAGCACGGGCGCGCCGAGATAGAACAGATAAAAGGCATAGAGGCCGAGGATGCTGAGTATCTCGATGCCGGGAACGGCCGAAAATGCGCCCGCCAGCCAGCCCGCGGTCGCGCTGTAGATCGCCAGCTTGAATGCCTGCACACGGTTAGACGTCCCGTCGAATTTCGGTGCGAGAAAATCCACGATCAGGCCGAGGATCGCGACGCTGGCGAGCGCCATGATATATTGGCCCAGAGCCATGCCGAGCGCCGAACCGATGCTGGGCCGGAATGTCACGCCGAACAGGGAGCCATAGCCGAACACGATCGCGCGAACGAATGTGGCGATGGCGGGAATCGCGGCCAGCCACATCGCATAGCGCGTGAACAGGCTCGCAATGCTGGCCTCTTCCGTCGCGATGGCCGGCCATTCCTCCTTGGGCTTCATGATGATGGCCTTGGCCCGCTCAACAAGGCCGGGCGGGATATTGACGGGACTGGGCGTGTTCATGAAAAACCCCCTCGCATGAACGGTTTCGATCGCGCGCGAAGAGATCATGCCGGTGAGGGAGAGTCAATGGATGGAGATCGGGCAATATTTCCTGTGGATAAGTTTCGCCGCCCTGTTGCCCTTGCCGCCGCTGCCCATTAGCGTTCGCACATGCCCTCATCGCCCCATGCCTCGTTCGTGCCGCTGCGTGTCTTTTCCAGCTACACGATGCTGGACGGCGCGATTGAGCCAAAGGCGATTGCCAAGCAGGCGAAGAAGCTGAGCTTTCCAGCGGTCGCGCTGACCGACCGCAACGGGCTCTATGCGTCCATGGCCTTTTCCGACGCATGCAAGGGCGATGGCGTGCAGCCGATTGTCGGTACCATGTTGTGCGTGGCGCGGCCCGGTCGTCCGGACAATGCCGCACCGGTTTATGACTGGCTGGCGCTCTATGCCCAGACGGAACGCGGCTATGACAATTTGTGCGCGCTCGTTTCGATGGCGCATCTGGACCGACCGATTGAAGAGCAAGCGCATGTCCCGCTCGATGCGCTGGCGGGGCATAATGATGACCTGCTCTGCCTGACCGCAGGCGGCGAAGGCGCGCTGGCGCGACTCTATGCGGAGGATCAGCCGGATGCGGCGGCGGATTATTGCGCCGCGCTCGAACGGCTGTTTCCCGACCGGCTCTATATCGAGATCTGCCGCAGGCTCGATCCCGTAGAGGGCAAGGCGGAGCCGCATCTGATCGACCTTGCCTATGACCGGAACCTGCCGCTGGTCGCGACGAACCCGACCTGCTTTGCCGAGCCCGATTTCCACAAGGCGCATGACGTTATGCTGTGCATTGCGGACAGCGCCTATGTCGAAAGTGCGGATCGCCGCACCAGCTCGCCCGATGCGTGGATGAAGCCCGCCGCCGAGATGAAGCGGATATTCGAGGATCTGCCCGAAGCGCTCGCCAACACGCTCGTCGTTGCGCAGCGCTGCGCGGTAATGGCGCCCAAGCGCAAGCCGATCCTCCCAAGCCTCGCCGGCGATATCGAAGGCGAGGCGATCATGCTGCGCGAACAGGCGCAGAAGGGGCTGGACGCCCGGCTCGACAAGCTCGACATCACCGGGGAGGACAAGCGCCAGCCCTATCTCGACCGGCTGAAATTCGAGCTCGACATCATCATTCAGATGGGTTTCCCCGGCTACTTCTTGATCGTTGCCGACGTCATCCAGGGGGCGAAGTCGAACAACATCCCGGTCGGGCCGGGCCGCGGCTCGGGCGCGGGCAGCGTCG
>CAYGOH010000114.1:0-3630 GCA_964351385.1 uncultured Sphingobium sp.
CCAGCGTATTCGTCCCGTCGATGTTCATCGAGCACGAGCCGCAAATACCCTCGCGGCAGGAGCGCCGGAACGTGAGCGTCGAATCGATCGTGCCCTTGATCTTGATCAGCGCGTCGAGCACCATCGGCCCGCAATTGTCGAGATCGATCTCAAATGTATCGTAACGCGGATTCTCGCCCGAATCGGGATCATAGCGATAGACCTTGAAGCTTTTCACATTGGCGGCACCTTCCGCCTTGTGCACCTTGGCCTTGCCTGTGATCTTGCTGTTCTTCGGAAGCGTGAATGTCGCCATGCCCTGTCCTCATATAAGAGCGCTGCGTTCGTGCAATACCGCTGGCGCTCCGAAACTCTAATTTGCGCATCGTGCGCCGCGGAAACCGGTTCCCGTTTTTCGCGCGATGCTCCAGTCTCGACAGCCGATAGCCAATCATGCCGCGAAGGCAAAGCCTTTCTTGCATCTTGCGCCATTTTCGATGCGCGAACCGTCGAGAAAATGAAGGCCTGCTCATCCATTCGGGCGACAGCTTTTGACACCGCCGACGCCTCTGATATGACGGCGACGCCAGGCTGAAGTTTATCGGCCAGGCGGTCGCTGGAGGGATAGATAAAACTCGTGAACGACACGGCAAGGCTTCACCTGTTAGGCAAGAACGAAACGCCCATCTGGGGCATGAGCAACGCCGAGCGGGTGCAACGACTCGTGAAGCAGGAAACGGCGAAATGCCCGCTCGCAGACGGGCACAGGCTGCATGTCAATCTGGACTATGCGTTCGACCCGTTGCTGATGCGGCTGGCGCTCAAAATGCCGGGCGTTTCGTTCGTCAATGGCGCGGACAGGATCATCGGCCAATGGCGCAATGCCCCCGAACGCACCATCGACCTGGCCGATAAGCCCGGTTTTTACAATGAGCAGCTGCGCAAGACGGAAACCCCGTTCGCGATGCGCCTGACGCCCGACACCCGCTACCGGATCGAGCGCGCCAGCTATTTCGGCGCCTATAAAGGCATCACCGACATCCTGACCAAATATCTCTGGCCGGAGCTGGCATTTCACCTGACACGGCTGGCGGCGCTCCTGCGAATGACGCCCAACATGGTAACCGCCATCGGTGCAGCCCTGTGTGTCGTCGCCACGGTCGCGTTTGCGCAGGGGATGTTCTGGACCGGCATGCTGACCGGCTTCATCTTCATGGTGCTTGACACCGTCGATGGCAAACTCGCCCGCTGCACCATCACCTCATCCTGGTGGGGCAATATTTTCGACCATGGCATCGACCTGGTCCACCCACCCTTCTGGTGGGTGGCATGGGCAATGGGCACCGCCGCGACCGCGCACCCGCTTGTCGGCGACCTGCTGATCTTCACGCTTGTGGCTATATTGGCGGGCTATGTCGTGCAGCGCCTCATCGAGGGCATGTTCATCCGTGCCTTCGGCTTTCATATCCATGTCTGGCGCAAGTTCGATTCGGATTTCCGGCTGATAACGGCGCGTCGCAACCCCAATATGGTTCTGTTGTTCGCCTCCCTGCTGGTCGGCCGACCCGATCTGGGCCTCGTCGCGGTGGCGGTCTGGACGCTGTTGTCGCTGCTCATCCACGCGCTACAAATCGTGCAGGCCTATCAGATGAAGTCGAACGGAGCATCGCCCTCAAGCTGGCTGGAGCAAGGCGCATGAACGAAACAATCGCCAAATTCGGCTATCCCGCGACGCTGATCGGAGAGACGGCGCATTGGGTCGTCCTGCTGCGCCCGGCGCAGGTGACTTTGGGATCGCTGGTGGTCGCCACGAAGTCGGATGAGGCAGCTTTTGGCGCGCTGCCGCCCGAACATCATGCCGATCTGGCTATAGTCACGCGCCGCGTGGAGGCGATGCTGAACGCGGCGGTCGGCTATGATCGCATCAACTGGCTGATGCTGATGATGGTCGATCCCAATGTGCATTTTCATGTTTTGCCGCGCTATGACGGCGCGCGTGAGCATGGCGGGCTCACCATCGCGGACGCGGGCTGGCCCGGACCGCCCGACCTGAAATCGGCAGCGGCACTCGATGAACAGCAAAGAATGGCACTGCGGGCGTGGCTCACGCGCCTGTGGGACGAGAGCGCCTGAACAGGCGCCCTATCGGGATCACTCCCAGCCGGCGGTCAGTTTTTCTGCGATTTCGACGTCATTGAGGAAATCAACCTCGCCCCACTCCATCCCTTCGATGGAAACGGTGCCGACCTTCCCCGTCTCCGCGATCTGATCGATCACTTTCAAATACCAGTTTTCCACGCCGGCGGGCGTCCGCATCATCGCTTCGACCTGCCCCCGGAACAGCGCCGCGCCTTCGCCCCGGAACGCGAGAAAACCGATCGACTCGGCGTTGCTCTGCTCCGCTGAGAGCGTTTTACCGATATGGACCAGCCGGTCGCTGCTACCGCCATCGGCCCGCTCCACCTTCATATCGTCGCTGTCATACTGATCCTTCACGTCCACGGTCACGCAGATCGGGAAATTGCCGCCCTGCTGCACGCGCGCGACCAGCGGTTGCGAGACAAGCGTGTCGCCATTGAGGATGAGGAAATCGCCCTGCATCTCCCGCCGCACAATCCAGCAACTGCCCAGATTATCGGCCACCTTGTAAAAAGGGTTGAAGTGAGCGGTGAGCGTCAGGCCCGGCGCGGCAAGCCGCTCCAGCTCGCCCTCCACCACCTCGGTCATGAACCCGGTGACGACATGGATTTCGCAAACGCCCTGCGCGACAAGAGCGCGAATCTGCCATTCGATCAGCGTCCGACCCGAACAGTCGATCATGCATTTGGGCATTTCGGCGGTCAGCGGAAGCAGACGTGACCCCTGCCCTGCGCTCAGAATGATGGCCTTTTGAATCGGCGGATTAGTGCTGACTGTCATTGCGCCCTCATACGCATGCGGTGGGGCGTGTAAATGTTTTTAGGAATTGGCTAGCAGCACGGCTGCAAAATCAGGCCCTCGTTGTTCGCCTGGGATGCGCGCATATTGAGATAATGGCCAAGGGCGAGAATGAGTACACCGGAAATGGTGTAGAATGCCTCTTCCTCACCGTGGCCGAGCGTCAACGCGCCCGCCATCACACCAAGACCGAGCGATCCGATAGCCACCGGTAGCAACCGGCCATGCCCCATCGCGCCTTTGCCGATCGCAATCGCGCCGAAGACGATGGCAAGCCCGAGCCCCGCCTCATGGATGATGGGAGCCGAGAGAAATTCACCCAGCGAGGAAAGCAGTCCGAGCAACAGCAGCGTACCGATGCAATGCAGCACGCAAAGACCCGAAAGGCCTATGGCAACACTGTCCCAGTGCCAGCGCGCTGTGATTGATTGAAACATCGTCACTCCAACGTCGGATGCATCCCATGTAGGGCAAGCTATGCAAAGTTACAACATATCATTCTAAGATTTTGTTCGCACATGCGCGAGGCGACACCATAACGGTGAACATGCTTGAAATCGCGAACAACAAGGCGCAAGGGACCGCCATGCCCGCACCGTCCGCATTATCTCCATCCGCCCGTCCGCGCTCGCTGGCATGGTGGCTGTTCTGCGTAGCCGCTCTCGTCGTCATCATGGTCATCGTCGGCGGGATCACGCGCCTGACGGAATCAGG
>CAYGOH010000114.1:3640-6583 GCA_964351385.1 uncultured Sphingobium sp.
GCTATCCCTCCCCTGTCGCAAGAACAGTGGCTGGAGGAATTTCGCAAATATCAGCAGATACCGGAATATCAGCAGATCAATCGCGGCATGAGCCTTGATGATTTCAAATTCATTTTCTTCTGGGAATGGTCGCACCGGCTGCTGGGCCGGTTGATCGGCGTCGCCTTCGCGCTGCCGCTGGCCTTTTTCGCGATCCGGCGCGCGATCCCCGCAGGCTATGGTTTGCGCCTTGTCGCCCTGCTGGCGCTGGGCGGATTGCAGGGTGCCATCGGATGGTGGATGGTGGCGTCGGGCCTGGTTGAGCGCACCGATGTCAGCCATTATCGCCTTGCCGTGCACCTGCTGACCGCTTTGTTCATCACTGCCGGACTGGTCTGGACGGCGCTTGACTTGCTCGATCTGCACCGAAAGCGCGAAGCGCGCCCTGCCCGGCTGACGCCGTTCGCCATATTAGCGGCAGCCATACTCTTCATCCAGTTGATGTGGGGGGCCTATGTGGCGGGCCTCAACGCAGGCTATGTCGCGAGCGACTGGCCATTGATGCAGGGGCGCGTGGTGCCCGACGGCATCGCGTGGCATGGCTCGTTGTGGGCGACGATCAGTTCCGACCCCTATCTCATTCATTTTTTCCATCGCTGGTGGGCATGGATCACGGCGGCCATGTTGCTCCTTCTGGCGCGTAGAGCCAAGCGAGCTGGCGCGCGCCCTGCCTCCATCGCGCTCAACGCCGCGGTGGGAACGCAAATCATTCTGGGTATCATTACGGTCATGAGCGGCATTTCCCTGCCCATCGCCGTCGCGCATCAGGGCGTTGGCGCGCTGGTCGTGATCGCCACCACATGGGCAGCACACTGCGTCGGACGACAGAAATGAGCGGCATCGCGCTGGTCTATGCCGTATTTCCTGATCAGGAGAGCGCCGCGCGCGTCGCGCGCAACAGCGTGGAAGATGGGCTGGCCGCCTGCGTGAACATCCTTGCGCCCTGCACCTCACTCTATGAGTGGGAGGGCAAACTTGAAGAGGCTACCGAAATCCCGGTCATCCTCAAGACCACTGCTGCGCGGGTCGATGCCCTGATCGAGCGCATCGAGGCGATGCATCCCCATGAGAACCCGGCGATCCTGTCCTGGCCCATAGTGCGCGCGCCACATGCCTTTGCAAAATGGGTGAACGACAGCACTCATCGTTGACGGGTATTATTTTACCCGCCTCAAAACCCCTGCTTTTGCTTGACTTATGAGGCGCAACCCGCCATGTGCGCGCTTCCTCTCGTGACCAGTGTGGTTCGGGGCAGTTGAATTATCAGGAGTTTTCGGGCCATGAAGGCGCTGATGAAAACCACCAAGCCGGCGACCCCGGCGACGGTTGAAAAGAAATGGATCCTGATCGATGCGGAAGGTCTCGTTGTAGGCCGCATGGCATCGATCGTCGCCAATATCCTGCGCGGCAAGCACAAGCCGAGCTTCACCCCGCATGTCGATTGCGGTGACAATGTCATCATCATCAATGCGGCCAAGGTGAAGTTCACCGGCAAGAAGCTGAACGACAAGGTGTATTACAAGCACACCGGTTATGCGGGCGGCATCAAGGAAATCACCGCCGGAAAGGTGCTGGAAGGCCGCTTTCCCGAGCGCGTCGTGGAAAAAGCGATCGAACGCATGATCCCGCGCGGTCCGCTTGGCCGTCAGCAGATGCGCAACCTGCGCGTCTTCGCCGGTGCAGAGCATGATCATGAAGCCCAGAACCCCGAAGTGCTCGATATCGCTTCGCGGAACCGCAAGAACAAGGTGGGTGCATAATGTCCGATACGCGTCAGTCTCTTTCCGATCTGGGTGAAATCACCAGCGGAGCGCCCGCTGCGGAAGAAGGTGCTGTAGTCAGCGCCGCCGATACGCCCGTCGTCAATGAAGCGCCGCTGCGCGAGCAGGAGCTCGATTCGCAGGGCCGCGCCTATGCAACCGGTCGTCGTAAAGACGCCGTTGCGCGCGTCTGGGTAAAGCCCGGCACCGGCAAAGTCACGGTCAATGGCCGCGATCAGGCGGTTTATTTCGCGCGCCCCACGCTGCGCCTCATCATCAACCAGCCTTTCTCGGTTACCGAGCGCGAAGGCCAGTATGATGTGGTCTGCACCGTGAAGGGTGGCGGCCTTTCGGGCCAGGCAGGCGCCGTCAAGCACGGCATTTCGCAGGCCCTGACCAAGTACGAGCCCGCGCTGCGCTCGGCAGTGAAGCATGAAGGCTTCCTGACCCGCGACAGCCGTACGGTCGAGCGTAAGAAATATGGCCGCGCCAAGGCTCGCCGGAGCTTCCAGTTCTCGAAGCGTTAAGCCTCAACGAACAGCTTATCATATATACTCAAAGGGGTCGGTTTTCCGGCCCCTTTTTGCATTTCAACCAATGGTTCCGACCGCCCAATTTTCTCTGGTTATCAGCCCGTTGACGATGTTTTCCGTCCTATAATGTCAACAGGACGGAGAAGCCGATGCACGACATTGAACAGCTGATCGCTGAACATGAAAAGATGGACGAGATGGCGGAAGAGCTGCTCACGCTCGTGCAGTCTCCCGACCCCTGGGCTGGCGATGCATTTGCACTGATCCGGCGCCTCTCCGCATGCCTGGACGAACATCTGGCCGCCGAGAACGGCATTCTCTATGCCGACCATTATCGCGCGATGCCGGGCAGGCTCGAATCAGAAGTGGTCGCATTCGAGCGCGCATTTGAGGACCTGAGCGAAGAATGGGGCCTGTATCTGCGCGAGTGGACGATCGACAATATCATCGCCGACTGGCGCAATTTCAGCCATGCGACACAATGGCTGATGAGCCGTCTGCGCGAGCGGATCGCGCAGGAAAATGAAATACTCTACCCCCTCGCCCTGCATCACGGGCTGATCAGACTGCGGCCAGAGGGTTGGCAAGGCCCGGCATTCGACGCTGTGGGC
>CAYGOH010000115.1:0-6165 GCA_964351385.1 uncultured Sphingobium sp.
TTGGGGCCTTCACCGGGAATATAGCTGATGACTTCGCGCTGGTTGGTCAGGCGGACCTTGGCGACCTTCCGCAGAGACGAGTTCGGCTTCTTCGGGGTGGTGGTGTAAACACGGGTGCAAACGCCGCGCTTTTGCGGGTTCTGCTCCATTGCAGGGACCTTTGACTTGGCCTTCTGCGGTACGCGGCCCTTACGGACCAATTGGTTGATAGTCGGCATGAAGCCCTTCACCTTTTTCAGTTACTTTACCGCGCTCTACCTCGCCGCGACATCTGTCAACAGCAATGGCCCCGGCGGTCAATCGACCCCCCGGACCGAGAATGGAGAACGGCAATGTTCAGCTCAAAAAAATATGCCCGCTTATCGCATCCGGCTCGGCAATGATTCTCTGTGAAACCATCGCAAAATTCCGGAATTCTGTCCGCAAGGCAGGGCGGCCTATAGCGATGCGGCCCGGTGCGGTCAAGCGCAGCCTTGCGCCATCCCCCCCCTTTGCGATGCTGCGCAAGGCCATCGACAAGTGGATCGGGTGACGGTGCATGACAATTCGCAGGCTTATTCAGGCGAGCGCAGCTGCGCTCATACTTCTTCTCGCGCTGGCGGGCATATTCGGCTCTCACTATATCAACAAGATCCGGATTGACGGCCCGCTCGAAACAACGAACCGGGAAGTCGCGACCCTGACGGCCGATATCCTGCCGCCCCCGGCCTTCATCATCGAACCCTATCTCGAAATGGCGCTGGCGATCGCAGAGCCCGAGCGGCTGGATATTCATCTGGCGCGCTTAAAGGAGCTTGAGGTCGAATATAAGGAGCGCAAGCAATATTGGCTCTCGCATTCCGAGCTCGATCCGGCGATCAAATCCGAACTCAAAACCTCTTTCGACCATGCTGACCAGGTCTGGCGCGAAGCGGACAACCGGCTAATTCCCATATTGCAGCGGCACGATATCGACACGGCTGTCCGCATCCGCAACACCTATATAACGCCGCCCTATCGCAAACATCGTGAGGCGATAGAGCTGGCCATCAAGCATATCGAAACGCAACAGGCGCAATTATATGCCCATTCGGAAAGCGCGCTGGGCTCTGCAATCCTGATCCTGAGCGCTCTCGGCTTTGCCACGATAGCGGGCGTCGGCGCCTTCACATGGATGATGATGACGCGCGTTTCGACGCCGCTCACGAAAACGGCCGATACCATGCGACATATGGCGGCAGGCGATCTCTCTTCGAAGATTACCGGCGATACACGTTCGGATGAAATGGGCGATGTCGCGCGAGCACTGGTTAATTTCCGTCAGGCCGAACTGGACAAGCGCGCGCTGGAGGCCGAAGGCAAGAAGCAGCAGGCTGAACGCACCCGCATCATCGAAGCCATCAGTGTCGCCCTGCGCCATCTTGCCAACGGCAATGTCAGCTATCGTATCGAGGATGAGTTCAAGGGCGAATATGCCGAATTGCGCGACAATTTCAATTCGGCGCTGACCGCCGTCGGCAGCGCACTTCGCGCGGTGTCCGAGGCATCGGACGCGATCCGCATCGGCACCGGAGAAATCGCGCAAGCCTCGCACCACCTGTCGATCCGTACGGAGCAGCAGGCCGCCGCACTGGAGGAAACCTCTGCCTCGATGACAACCGCGACTGCATCGGTGAAAGAAACCGCGCAAGCTGCCAAAAACGCCAATCAGGCGGTACTGGACACGCATGACGCCGCCGAAAAAGGCGGACAGATCGTCCATGATGCCATTGCCGCAATGGACGAAATCGAAAATTCGTCGAAGGAAATCAGCAAGATCATCGCGTTGATCGACAATGTGGCGTTCCAGACCAATCTGCTCGCTCTCAATGCCGCAGTTGAAGCCGCGCGCGCCGGTGAGGCGGGCGACGGTTTCGCCGTGGTTGCCGCCGAGGTGCGCGGGCTCGCCCAACGCACCGCGGATGCCGCCAACGATGTCAAAAAGCTGATCACGTCGAGCGCATCGCAGGTCGAAAACGGTGTGCGCCTGGTCGGACAGGCGGGCGAAACGCTCGACCATATTGTCGAGCGCGTCAGCGAAATCACCAGCCTGATGAACAATATAGCCGACTCTGTAGAGGAGGAGTCACTGGTTCTCGTCCAGGTCAATTCCGCCGTCGGCGAGATGGACCAGATGACGCAGCAAAATGCCGCGATGGTCGAAGAGTCAACCGCGTCGGCGGGCAATCTGGCTGGCGAAGCCGAAGCACTCGCCAAGCTGGTCGGCAATTTCCAGATCGACATGCCGAACAACGATGTTGAGCTCCAGAATCGCGCGCCTCGCGGCGGGTCCCGATCAGGCGCTGCGTTGGCGCGCGATATGGACCAGCCTCCGCTTGCCATGACGGGGTGAAGTCCGCCATGCATCGATCGCTAAAGAAGCCGATCACCGCTACACCCAAACACGCCCTGCCCCACCGTGCGATAGATGATTAACAGGGTGGTAAAACGCGAGTCGCCTTGCGCAACAACCGGCGCTATCCCACGGAAAATTGGGAAAGTTCCCATTAACCGATCATCTCATCGCGCGAATCTCTCGACTCGCCCGGCTTTGCCGTCCCAGATTCGATTCCCTCATTTCCGTTTGATAGCTAGGCCGTCCGGCTAGCGGGGCCGGGTAAGAACATGGGGTCGCTTTGCGTATTAATGGCAGGGTCCGTTCCGGGATGATCCGCGAACGGATGGGGAAAATCTTCGCCGAAAAGGAAATCTACTTCCGCACCAGCGGAACGGTTCGCTTCGTGCGTATTTCCTCAACGGTTCAGATCGCTGCGGCCTCGGTACTCGGTGCCCTTATGCTCGCATGGCTCGTTGCCACACTGTCGATGGCCTATAATCAGGTTTCCGTCGCGCATGATCGTGCCCTACTCGATGCCAAGGCCAAGAGCGTCGCTGCGGAAGCGGGCAAGGTAAAAGCTTTCAAACGCTCCATCAATGACATCGCTGCGGACCTCGACCGTCGACAGGACACGCTTGATGACATGGTCCGCACGCAATTCGGTACCTTGGATGCGGCGCCCGATGTGGTTGGCAAACCCGATGAAAAAACCGGTGCGGATTCCGCCGGGGCCGAAAGCAACGGCGAGAAGCTGAGCACAGTCGCGCCCGGCATCGAAACTCTGCGCACGATTGAGCAACGCCAGACGCGTTTCGCGCGCCGTCTCGCTGCGTTGGTCGACGCCCGCGCGGAAAAGGCCGCTGCGGCAATACGCAGCTTTGGCCTGAACCCAGCCCAGATCGCAAAACGCAATGCCGTCGGCCTGGGCGGCCCTTATGTTCCGTGGGAAGGCGGCGTGTCAGATGATGATGACGCGTTGTCCAGCCTCGCCCATTCGATGGCGCGCCTCAATGCGCTGGAGCGCGGCCTGCTCGCCATTCCTTCGGGCAAACCGACCGCCAGCCCCATGCTGACAAGCTCCTATGGCTATCGCCGCGACCCGTTCAACGGGCGAGCGGCCTTCCATGCCGGCATCGATTTCAAGGGCCGCTATGGCCAGCCCATTCTCGCCGCCGCCGCAGGTCGCGTGTCCTATGTTGGCGGACGTCAGGGTTATGGCCGCGTTGTGGAGGTCGATCATGGCAACGGCATCATGACTCGCTATGCCCACCTTTCCAGCTTCACCGTAAAGCGTGGACAGAAAGTAACCCGTGGTCTGACCATAGCGCGCATGGGTTCGACCGGCCGTTCGACAGGCACCCATCTTCACTTCGAGGTGCGCGTGAATGGCGCACCGATCAACCCACGCCGTTTTCTGGAGGCCAGACAAGATGTTCTCAAAGTCCAGCAAATCGCAAAGCAGCGCTTCGCCCGCGTCAGCAGCCAAAACCTCTAAGGCATCGAGCGCAGCCAAGGCAGGAAGCTTTTCCGTACTCGGCGCAGATGTCGTGATCACTGGTGATATTCGCGCCTCTGCCGACCTGCATATTGACGGTCGCGTGGAAGGCGACATCAGTTGCGCCAGCCTGATGCAGGGTAAGGAAAGCCATATCAAGGGCCGGGTCGAGGCCCGCGCAGCCCGGCTGGCCGGCCATATCGAAGGCGCAGTGAGCGTTGGCGAACTGGTGGTAGAAGCCAGCGCGCGCATCACCGGCGATATCAGCTATGAAAGCATTTCGGTCGCACCCGGCGCGCATGTCGATGGCCATTTCACACACCGGAGCAGCGGGGCCGCTCAATCCGGCGTCGACCTGAAGCTGGTAAGCGCTGAAAAAGGTTCAGGCACCGCCTGAAGCCAAGGGCTACAGCGAGCCTGCGCGACAACTCATCGAATAACTTCAACTTTTCTGGTCTCGGCCATGGACTCTTGAGCAGACATCCGCGACCCTGCCCTTCGGGTCACCGGCACGTCTTACAGGAGTTATTCACGATGAAATCAGCCCTCTTCGCGGCCACGCTGGCGCTTGGCCTGACGACACCCGCTGCGGCTGCGCCCGGATTTGTCACCGGACAAGGGACCGGAACCCTCTTTCTGGAACTCAACGGGGATAACGCGTTGGACATCAACCTGGCGCTGCCGAATTATCAGATCGGCTATTCCAGTTTCGGCAGCTATCATGAGGACGGCTATGACACCTCCTTCGTCAACGATTTCAACAGCATCGTCCTTGGCTACGATCTGTACGCCTATGCCTTTTCCGCGCCTTATGTCGCGACGCCGCACAGCGAGGTAAAGGGTCAAGGCTATTTCGAGAATGGCATCGTTGCGTCGATCAGCAATCCGACAAGCATGGTTCAGCACGTCGTCGCCAATATCAGCACCAGCCTGTCGCTTATGCTGCAGGCCGAACAGCCCGGCGACCTGACCTCCGGCACCATCGGGTATACTATTCTGGGGTCCGGGCCCCAAGGGTCGCCCTTTTCGCTCAGCTACTCCAACGCCCTGGCGCCGTCCGGCACCGGCGGCAATCTGACGCATTCCACATCAGACAGCTTCGGGCTCGATCTTGCTCCGGGCGCAAGCTACAGTTTCAGCGTTCAGGATTTCGGGGCCAGCTTTTTCCTGCGCGCTCAGGCAGTACCCGAACCGTCCACCTGGATCATGATGATCCTGGGCTTTGGATTGACCGGATATGCAATGCGCCGCGCCCGTCGGAAAGCGTTTGCGCGCGTGCACTCGGTCAGGTGATGGCGCCGCGCCGACGATAGCTCAGCGCTTCCGCGATATGAACGCGGCCCACGCGCTCCTCTCCCGACAGATCGGCGATCGTGCGCGCGACACGCAGCACGCGGGTATAGCCGCGCGCGGTCAGCTTCATTGCGGCCGCAGCTCCAGTCAGCAAATCCCGGCCCGGCTGGTCAGGCGTCGCTAC
Source organism: uncultured Sphingobium sp. (assembly GCA_964351385.1). Taxonomy (GTDB): domain Bacteria; phylum Pseudomonadota; class Alphaproteobacteria; order Sphingomonadales; family Sphingomonadaceae; genus Sphingobium. The sequence continues at coordinate 5,329 of CAYGOH010000115.1, forward strand.
TTCTTCCAGCAACGCGCCGTCGGCCTCGGAATTGGTTCGTACGCCCTGCCCCTCATATCGTCGCGTCTGGACCTCCCGCGCGCGCTGAACCCGTTCGCCCACTTCGGCAGATCCCTCGGCGGGCGGGGGCAGCGTCAGGTCGGACGAACGGACCGCCCCCACCTCGACATAGAGATCGATACGATCCAGCAGCGGTCCGGACAATTTCGCCTGATAATCGACGGCCCATCGCGGCGCGCGGGAACAGGCGAGGACGGCGTCGCCCAGATGGCCGCAGCGGCACGGGTTCATGGCGGCAATAAGCTGGACTCTCGCCGGAAACGTGACATGCGCGTTCGCCCGCGCGACTGTCACTGCCCCACTCTCCAGCGGCTGCCGCAGGGAATCCAGCACGGCCCGCTGAAACTCCGGCAATTCATCCAGAAACAGCACGCCCAGATGCGCGAGGCTGACCTCGCCCGGCTTTGCTTTCAGCCCCCCGCCCACCAGCGCCGCCATCGACGCGCTGTGATGCGGGCTGCGAAAGGGTCGCGTCCGGGTCATCCGCCCGTCCTCAAGTACGCCCGCCACGCTCGCAACCATGGAGACTTCCAGGGCTTCGGCGGGTGTCAGGTCGGGCAATATACCGGGCAGGCAATTCGCCATCAGCGACTTGCCCGACCCCGGCGGCCCCACCATCATCATATTGTGCCCGCCGGCTGCAACCACCTCCAGCGCGCGCTTGGCCGTTTCCTGGCCCTTGACCTCTTTCAGGTCAGGCCATGTTCCTTGCTCCGCAACTTCACCGCGTTCCGGCGGCCTCAGCAACCCTTGCCCTTTCAGATGGTTGAGCAATCC
>CAYGOH010000116.1:0-2465 GCA_964351385.1 uncultured Sphingobium sp.
TAATGGAACCGCCCAGCAGCAGCGCCGAGGCCAGCAATACCGTGACGGCAGGGAAAAACTCCCGATTTTCAACTGTCTCCTTGTAATTTCGCGTCATTCTTTATCCCCTGATGGCATATTCTCGCTTTCGCTGGGCTGAACGGCAAGCCTGTTTTGCACAACCGGCGCGAAATCATTACCCAGATGCTGGCGAATCAGCATGCTGGGGTCGGTAAATGACCGCGCGGTGTTCATCAGGCCACGGAAAGGCGCCTCGATCTTGATGTTGAAAATGAACGGCAGGCCGACGAACTGCGTCGCAATCGGCTTGGGCACGGTCGACAGCCTGCCGCGATTGATGCCGTTGAACGCGACCTGAGTGACAACCTCACCGTCAATCGCGCCATCCATCAGGATGGTCAGGCATTTATATTGCAGATCCTTGAGCGCATCGAAGGCGAGCTTACCCATCCGCCCCAGATTTTCGTTCGACACCTGGCCGACATAGGCCAGGTTGCCCGCTTGCCGGTTCGGGTCGCACGGGATGTCCAGCCCTTCGATATGGTCGACAACAAGCGGCGGCATGCCATGCTGGCGCGCGTTGAGAATACCGCCAACGATGCGCCCGCCACTCGCGTCGAACACCATCGGCAGCAGGCCATCGAAGGTGCCGGTCGCTGAAATATTCTCCAGTTCGAGCTTCTGGATAAATGCGCCAGCCTCCAGCCCGATCACCCGGAAGGCCATGCGACGGGGCTTTTCGCTGCTCATGTCCATGATAGTGGGCAGCAGGGTCAACTCGCCTTGCGCGAACGGCCAGCGCCCGCCCTCAATCGCGACGCGCTGATCAGGCAGCAACGCATAATGGATGACGCCATCGCGCACCTCGATGCCGGGGTTGGTGCTGGCGAGGCGCATCTCCTGCCCCGGAGCCGTAACGAGGCCGATCAGGTCGGTAAAGTGGATATGCGTCGACAGCCCATCGACCGGGCCGAAAGCGGCCGCCAGATCCATACCCTCGGTCGTGAAATCGCCGGTGCTCGTCACCTTGGCGGGTGTCCAGTCGATCCGGCCACGGCCATCGACTGTGCCAAAGACATTGGCGACTACGCCCAGCGCGATGGGGGTGATTTCATCGGGCTGTAGCCGACCGTCGAAGCGCAAGGCATCAACGATCAGGTCGGCATAGCCCACGCCGGAATCCAGAACATGATATATGTTCACCGTCGCAATCGTCCGCTCTCGACCCGGCACGCGCAGCGAACCAGCAGCGTCGATACGGCCATTGGCCAGCCGCAATTGGAAATCAGGCGATTGCAGCGGATGGAATCGGTCAGGGTTGGCATCGTCATAAACGATAATCGGGCCATTGAGGCCCAGCACGCCGTCGCTGTAGGACCATGCCGCTTCACCATCGCGCACCAGCAACGGAACCGTTCCGATCCGCGCGGTTATCCCGCTGGCGTTGCCGCCCATGCCGCCCTGCACTGTTCCGCCATCCAAACTGTCAGCGGAAAGCAGGACGGGTTCCTTGTCTCCGCCCAGATGCATGCTGACACCGGCCAGGCTGAAACGACCACTGCCCATTCTATAGTCCGCCGAGCGGGCCGCCAGCCTCAACCGGGCATCGCCCATTCGCCCTTCCAGCCTTGGTGCGTCAATCCGCGCTCCGCCGCCAAGACGTCCGCCACGAGACACCAGCACGCCTCCATCGACCGGGCACAGGCGCAGGCTGTTTGCGCCCAATTCCATTGACCCAGCCTTGAGCGCTTCGAATCGCACCGGCGCGCATTCCGGGTTGAGCACAAAGCCGTTACCACCATTCCAGCGCGCCTGAACCGGAAGCTCGAGGCCGCGCACGAACCCGTCCGTCATCGGCCCATCGAGCCGCAGCTTCGTCTCAATACGTGTCATGCCATCGGGCCGCGCCACAAAACGCACCGTCTCCGATTCCAGACGCGCGCCCCTGGCCTCATAGGGTTGCAGGAACATCTGGCCAGACAGTCCACCGCCGGGTGCGGAGCGCAGCCGTAGCGCCATTTCCGGCAGTCCCGCGCCCCTGCTGACGATGGAACCGTTCAATGCCCAGCGTCCGTCGGGAATATGTATCGCGACGCTGCCGCCATTCCCCAGAGCCACCTGCCCGCCACGCGATCCTGTCCATTCAAGTGAGGACAGGTTGAGCGAGCCAGCTCCGGCCTGCTGCGTCAGGGCATAGCGTCCACGCATCCGCCCCCCCGATTGCATCGAGGAAAGCGCGGCGGCCAATTTTGCGGCCAACACCGGCACGGCCAACTATGTGGCTTACCTGCTCATCGGGGCCAACGTGTTCACGATTGTGTCGGGCGCGTTTTGGCACATAGCGTACTGGGTACGCTTTGAGCAGGAGACGGGCACGCTGGAGGCGGTTTACATAACGCCCACAAGCAGCCCGGTGCTCATTGCCGGGGTTTGTTTGTACAGCGCCATACGGAGTACGGGAACGG
>CAYGOH010000116.1:2475-6121 GCA_964351385.1 uncultured Sphingobium sp.
CCCGCAAGAACTTCCGCCCCAAGCAGCCGCATCGCGGCCAAGGCTCCAACCGGCGTTTGCGCACTTTGCGCCGCCATAGCATGCAGCGCGCGGACATCCATGACGCGCGGGCTTGCGGCTTCGATCCCGCCGTCCGCCTGGATTTTACCATCCGCCCAGCTCCAGCGCGTGGTCATCTTGCTCGCGCCCGCGCGGATATCGCCATAGCCGAGCGCAGCCAGCTTCAGATCGCCCTCGCCCTGCATTTTCGCCGACGAGCCGTCAAAGCGCATATCGAGCGCGGGAGACGCCAGCGTCGCGCCCTGTATCCGCAATGCCTTCGCCTCACCATTGACCCGCCCGCGCCAGGAATCGAGCTGGGGCGACAATGCCATGTCGCTTTTCATAACGAGCTGCGCCGCCACGATTCCCTTGTCGACACACCGCAATCCATTCAGCCTGAGCGGGCCGGAAAAATGTGGAGCGCCGCCAGTCATTGCGACATCCAGATACGCGCTGGCCTGCGGTGACCAGCATCCCGCCATTGCCGCATCACGAATCATCGCACCCACCTTGCCGCTAAAACCGGACCGCAAATTCCCCCTGACCCGAAGAGAGAGCCCGGCATCCCCAGCTGGCGTTGCAAGGCGCGCCCGCGCATCGTCCAGCGTCAGGTTGATATCGGGCATATTGAACGGCGCAGTGGACGATGGATCACGAAGCTTGTCCAGCTCCCCCAGACTGAGGCCGTTTTCATCGACCTTGCCATAAAGACGCACGCCCCGCGCCCTGACCGCCCCAACACGCGGGATGATCGAACCATAGGCAAGGTCGATCTCAACCGAGTCCGCCGTAAGATCGGGATGCGCAGGGTCGCCCAGAACGAGATTCTCGATGCGTTGGGTGCGCAGCGCAATCTGTTTTATCTCATAGGTCGCCCGCACGTCCCGCTCGGCGAGCGCATCGTCGACGAACCGCTCGGCAATCGGCTGGCGCTGGGTCCAGATGAAAATCGTGACGACGGAAACGCATATGGCGAAGATGAGCAGGATCGCCCGGGTACGCTGCAACCGGGCGGAACCAAGAACTTCGGCGTCGTATTCTCCGGTTTCCGGTCCGGTCATGATCCTCGCTTCTTGCCGACGCCCGATATCCTGACAGGGGCATCTGCTTCATTATGGACGCACTAACGCGGCGGAGCCAGTAAATATCCTTGCCCCGCCATTACGCAATGCTTAGCCCTGACTGCATGAACCGCGAAAGAACCGATCGCAACGATACCGGCCAAAAGCTGGAAGATGCCGGCTTCGCACCGCCTGCCGGCGAGGGTTTGTTCGCCGACCCTCCGAAATCCGCTTCTGCCGAAACGAAGAAGGAAGCGAAACCGCATCATGGCAGCGGTCACCGCGCACGGCTGCGGCAGCGGCTGGCGACCGGCGGCGGGGAAGCTCTGCTCGACCATGAACTGGTCGAATATCTGCTGGCGCTCGCCATCCCGCGCCGCGATACAAAACCATTGGCCAAGGCGCTGATGGAGCATTTCGGTGGTATCGCTGGCGTGCTGACCGCCGACTGGGAAGCGCTGGCCCGCTTTCCCGGCATGGGCGACACCAGCGTCGCCGCGCTCAAGGTCGCTCAGGCCGCTGCTCTGCGCCTGCTGCGCGCACCGGTGACCGAGCAGCCGATCCTGTCGAGCTGGCAGGCGCTGCTGGATTATCTGCGCGCCGACATGGCGCACCTCAAGGTCGAGCGTGTCCGGGTGCTGCATCTCAATGCACGCAACATGCTGATCCGCGACGATCATATGGGGGATGGCTCCATCGACCAGGCCGCCATTTACACACGAGAGGTGATTCGCAAGGCGATCGACCTCGGTTCCTCGTCTCTCATCCTCGTGCATAATCACCCCAGCGGCGCTCCGCAGCCCAGCCGGCAGGATATCGAAATCACCCGCACGATCATCGAGGCGGGAAAGCAGCTCGGCATATCGGTGCACGATCATATCGTCATCGGCACAGAGGGCTTCTCCAGCATGCGCGCGATGGGACTGTTCTAGGGATCAGGTCCATGGGCCGCAGACCCACGCGGCAAAAATTGCCGCCCGCCGGAAAATCCTGCCGCCCCATCATTCTATAATAGAGGCAGAAGGCGCGATGCGCCGTACAGGATGTCGCGGGTCACATATTGGAATTTCTGCAATCCCTGCTTGCCCAGATCGGTCGCGGACGCGCCCTGCTGGTCGGTGCCGTCGGCATCGCGCTGCTTGCCGCGCTGACGATGATCGCGCTGCGCCCGGGCTCCGGCAACATGGGCTATTTATATACCGATCTTGATCCCTCCGCCGCGCAAAATATCGTCGAAAAGCTGAAGGGACAGAATGTCGATTTTCAGCTGTCGGCGGACGGCACCGCCATCATGGCCCCGGAGGACAGGATAGCCGACCTGCGCATGGCGCTGGCGAGCGAACAGATTGGCGGCAAGATCGGCTATGACGTGTTGGACGCCGAACAGCCCTTCGGCCTGTCCGCCTCGCGCGAGAAGATGAACGAAACCCGCGCCATCGAAGGTGAACTCGCGCGCTCGATCAACACATTGGAAGCCGTCACTTCCGCCCGCGTCCATATCGTGATGCCCGACAAGGCGATCTTCGCCCGCGAGGCGCGCAAGGCCAGCGCCGCCGTCACCGTCAAGACGCGTGGCCGCCTGTCGGCGGAGAATATCGAGGCGATCCGTAATCTGGTCGCCGCCGCCGTGCCGGAGCTGACGCCGCAATCGGTTTCCGTCGTGGATGCCAAGGGGCATTTGCTGGCCCGCGCGGGCCAGGAAGGCGAGGCGCTGTCCGGGGAGGTCGACGAACTGCAGCTCGCTATCGAAAACCGCCTGCGCAATGAGATCGAGGCGCTGCTGACGCCCATCGTTGGCGCAGGCAAGGTGCGCGCCGAAGTGTCCGCTGATATCGACCGCGACCAGCGGCGCGAAGAAGCACGGGTGTTCGATCCCGACAAGCAGGTGATCGCGCGTCAGATTGCCGTCGAATCCGGAAGCCAGACCCAGGAAAATCAGGCAGGCGACGGCGCGGTTACCGTCGGCAACCAGCTGCCCACCGCCGACCCCGGCCTTGCCGGTGGCGGACCGGGCGACAGCAGCCAATCGCGCAGCAATGAGACATCGGAAGACACAACCTATGAGAACAGCCGCACCGATACGGTGACGATGCGCGGGCCCGGCACGATCCAGCGCCTTACCGTCGCGGTGATGGTCGATCCGGGCGAAAAACAGCTGCCCGCCGACCAGATCCAGAAGATGACGCGGCTGGTCGAAAATGCGGTCGGTTTCGATGCCGAGCGCGGCGACAATGTCGTCGTCGAACCGATGAGCTTCGCCGTAGCGGCGGACGAAGAGGATGGCAGCTTCGACATTCTCGCTTATGTGCCCACCCAGAAGATCTTCCCGCTGGTGGAATTGCTGATCGTCGCAGCCGTCGGGCTGTTCGTGATGCGGATTATACGCGGCAGCGGAGCAGCAGCGGCCAGCGCGGCGGGCGAAACCATGCTGCAAGGGCGGCGCACCGCCGACGCACTTGCACCGCCAGCCGATCCCGATGCGAATGGCGATACCGCGCTGCCTGCACTGGAAGGCGATCCCGGCACCCCAGGCACGCCCAATA
>CAYGOH010000117.1:0-1891 GCA_964351385.1 uncultured Sphingobium sp.
TCGCGGGCCTTACGGCGATACGGGATCAGGCACGGGCCGACGCCGTAAGGACCGAAGCCATGCTGAAAAACTCGGCCCATAAGGGCCTCACAGGGGTGGCCGTGCGGGAACTGGCGAGCGAGGCACGCACCGGGCTTCGGCTTGAAAAGGGCGGCTATCGGCGGGATCACGTCCGGGCTTTCGCCCAGCATGTCGAGGTCGCGGACGACGCGATCTATATCAACGGCAGCAAAAACACGCTGTTGAAGGCGCTGATCGCCGCAAAGGGAGGGAAATCGGCGGGAATCGGCGTTCCCGGTTTTATACCAAGGTGGCGGGAGGGAAGGGACTCGAACTATTGGCCAACGAGGCCGCCAAGCGTGGTCGGTTCGTCTCCCGTCCGCCAAGCGATCCGCAATATGGCGATCCAGTGGAACAGGCGGTCGAATAACGCTGCCTTCATAGATTTAGAAAAATTCAAAAATATCAACGCACGTTAACCATATTTTTGGCATGACTGTTGCTTAGTCATCCCTGCTAGCAAACAGGGATATCCCAATGGCGGGTTTTGCCGACTTCAATATTACCGGTGCCGGAGCAGGGCGGGAGCGCGTTACCAACGCGATCGCACTGGCGAGCCGTCGTACCGGAATGGACTTTGCCTACCTGCTGGGGCAGGCGAAGATCGAAAGCAGCCTCAATCCCACAGCCAAGGCGCAGACATCGTCCGCGACCGGCCTTTATCAGTTCATCGACCAGAGCTGGCTCGGCGTGATCAATGAGCATGGCTCCAAATATGGTCTTGGCTGGGCGGCCGATGCGATCGGCCAATCTCCAAGCGGGCGCTATTATGTGTCCGATCCGCAGCTGCGCCAGCAGATTCTCGACCTGCGCAAGCACCCCGAGACCGCATCCGTGATGGCCGCCGAGCATGCCGCCGACAACAAGGCCTATCTCGAAAGCCGTCTGGGTCGTCAGGCGCAGCCGGTCGATCTCTACCTCGCGCATTTTCTGGGTGTGGGCGGTGCGGCCAAATTCCTCGCCGCGCATGATCGGAACCCGAATGCGGCGGCGGCTTCGCTGTTCCCGTCGGCGGCGGGCGCGAACCGCCCGGTCTTTTATGATCGCGCCGGCAATGCGCGCAGCTTTGCCGAAATTCGCAGCAACTTCGCCGCCAAGCTCGAAAAGGGCGTTCAGGGCGCGATGGGGTCCACCGGTCTTAACTGGGCGGCGCGGGGTGATGATGATGATTTTGCCGATACGATGCCCGCCAACCAGACCGTGCAACCGGCTGATTATGTACGCGTCGAAACGGACCGACTTCAGCAGAGCATCTCTGCCGAAGACATGATCCGTCCGCAGCCGCAAACCGCGCGGCTCGCCTATCTCATGCTTGCGACCTATGGCCGCTAACCCAAGGTAATTGACGACTATGACACGAAGCGAAGTCAACGGAAAAGTCTGGCTCCATACGGCAAAGGGCGCGATCCTGCCGCTCGCGACGCTGCTGCTCGTCATGTTCATGATCGTGCCGGTGCCGTCGATCCTGCTCGATGTCGGCTTTATCGGTAATATCATGATCAGCCTTGCGGTCTTGATGGTGGCCCTGAATGCCGCGCGCCCGCTCGATTTTTCCAGCTTTCCGACGGTTCTGTTGTTCGCAACCTTGATGCGGTTGGCGCTCAACGTCGCCTCGACCCGTGTCGTTCTGGTTGATGGACACACCGGGGCAGACGCGGCGGGCCATGTCATTGAAGCCTTCGGTCACTTCCTGATCGGCGGCGACTATATCGTCGGCCTGTTCGTTTTCGCGATCCTGATGATCATCAACCTCGTCGTCATCACAAAGGGTGCGGGACGCGTGTCCGAAGTGTCGGCGCGCTTCACCCTCGACGCCTTGCCGGGCAAGCAG